>JANNNM010000944.1:0-8716 GCA_031398535.1 Betaproteobacteria bacterium
CGTCACCCTGGTAGGCCAGCAGGAAGTTCACATGCCGCAGTTCGTCCAGCAGCCGCTCCGGCGCCAGCTCGGCGATCACGGCGGGCACCTGCTGCACAAGCGTCGCCATGCCCTGCACATACGAAGCGCGCGCATTGGTGACGTCGGCCGCATCGTCGGCGATCATCGGCAACGCAAGTTGCTCCGCCAGCAGCGCCCGCAGCAGTTGCGGGTCGCGGTTGCGTGCGTCTGCGAACGCCGCGCGGGCCGCATCGAGGTCGTCACGTTCCGCGAGCGTGGCACCGAGCATGAAGGCCGTACTGGCATCACGCGCATCGAGGGATGCCGCACGCCGGAAGAGCTCCGCCGCAGGCTCGAGGTCGCTTCGCTCCCGCAGCAGGCCCGCCAGGGTCTTCAGCGCCCCGACGTGATCCGGCGCGATCTCGAGCGCACGGCGCAACGCCGCTTCGGCACCCTTGTCATCGCCGGCTTCGCGACGCAACGCGCCCAGGTTGGCCCACGCCAGGTGATACGCAGGATCAGCCTTGGTGGCGCGTTCGGCCGCGCGCACCGCGTCGAAGGTTCGGCCCACGCCGCGCAGCGCATTGCCGAGGTTGTTCCAGCCGCGCGCGTATCCGGGATCGGTCCGCACGGCGTGCTCGAAGGCGGCGATCGATCGCTCGGCCTGGCCCGCATCGGCACACACCAATCCCAGCTCATTCCAGATGCGCGCCTGCGAGCTGTCCAGCGCCAGCGCACCTTCGAGATCGACGATGGCCCGCTCTTGATTGGTCATGGCCTCGTGAACGCGAGCACGGAGCACCAGCGCCCCCATGCGGTCGGGCGTCGTGATGGTGGCATCGGCAAGCAACGCATCCGCCAATGCCAGCGCTGCAGGAGCATCGCCCTGGGCGAGTCGCATGGCGATGGGGGCGAGTCTCGGGTCAGGCATGACGGTTCATTCCGTGATGGTCACGGGCACGCGCAGCACGGGGTCCACCATCGCGCGCAGGTAAGCCGCTTCAAGGTTGCGGGTATGTTGGGGCATGTTGGTCAGCGGCGAGTCCGCGAGCCCGGCGGCGATACGTTGACGGACGGCCTGCCGGAACGCGGGTTCATCCGCGAGGCGCCGCGCGATCTCGACATACTCGCGGCCGGATTGCGCCACCGTCTCGTTGACGCCGAGGTTGGCGAGGATCGAGTAGGAGGTGCGCTCGCCATGCCGACGGCCGACGAGCGTGACGACCGGCACCTGCATCGCCAAGGCCTCGATGGTGCCGTTGACGCCACCGAAGGGCATCGTGTCGAGCACGAAGTCGACGACGTGATAGCGCGCCTGGTTCTCGGCATCGTCGCGGCCCTGCGGGATGAATACGAGCCGTGCAGGATCAATGCCGACGGCACGCGCCAGCCGCACGTAACTCTCCCGCTGCGCCGGATGGGCAGGTGAGAACGCCAGCACGGCACGCGGCACGCGCTGCAGCACTTCGCGCCAGAGCGCGAGGCACCGGCGCCCGAGCTTCAGCGGATTGACGAAGGCGCCGATCACGATGGCATCCGGTGCGATGCGCAGCGTCGCGCGATCGAAGGGATGTACGGCCGCAGGCGCCACCTGCCGATAGGGATAGACACAACCTTCCATCGGCAACAGGCGCTCGACCTGGAACGCACCGTTCTCGGGAATGTCGGCGAAGTGATCGGTCAGCTTGAAGTCGACGGCCGAAAGCCCGAGCGTGCCAGCGCTGGCCACGTGCGTGAGCTGTACACGCGCCGGCTTGCGCGCCAGGATGCCGGGGCGTGCGCCGCGCGTATGCGTGGAGAGGTCCACCAGCAGATCGAGGTCGTCGGCGCGGATGCGCTCGGCCGCACCGGCATCGTCCAGGTCCGTGACGACCGCGAATCCCTTCGCGACCGACACGAAGCGCTCGGTCCAGTCGTCACGCTCGGCCGATGTCGAATAGAAGTAGGTCTCGAATTTTTCCCGGTCATGATTCATCACCGCCGGCCAGATCATCTTGCCCATCACATGGTTGCGGAGGTCAGCGGAGAGATAGCCAATCCGCCAGGGTCCCGGCCGGCGCGCCAGCGTCGGTGACGCAGGCGCGCCGTAGACGCGCTGCGCCGCGGCGTCGTAGCGGTTGGCCAGCGCAAAGATCAGTTCCGGCTCGATGTCGAAGAAGAGGAGCAGGTAGAGCAGTTCCTCGAGGCAGTCCACCAGCTCGACGACGTCCGCCGCAAGGTACGTATCCTTGCGCAGGCCATCGAGGATCGCCTCCAGCAGCGTGAAGTCGGCACGGTGCATGCTGACCTCGAGTGCCTGGATCGCCATCGGCA
This sequence comes from Betaproteobacteria bacterium, assembly GCA_031398535.1. GTDB lineage: Bacteria > Pseudomonadota > Gammaproteobacteria > Burkholderiales > Casimicrobiaceae > VBCG01. The sequence continues at coordinate 2,314 of JANNNM010000944.1, forward strand.
TCGCGGTCGGGCAATGCGCGCGAAAGCGATCGAAGTTGGCGAACCATGCGTCCATGCGTCCGGCCGCAAACAGCGTTTCGCCGAGGCTCTTGTACGCGGCCACGTGCGTCGGCACCGCCTTCAACACCTGCGACCAGGCGGCAATGGCCGCATCCACGTTGCCGGTCCGCGCAAAGAGCGTGGCGAGGTTGAAGTCGGCGGCCACCATGTCGGGATCGAAGGTCAACGCGCGCTGCCACGCCCGCGCCGCGCCTTGCGCATCGCCCGCCATGTTGAGCGCCACACCATGCTGGAAGTGCAGGTCGGCACTGGCCGGCGCCACGCGCAACGCGCGGGTGAACGCTTCCGCGGCCTGCTGCGCATCACGCTGCGCAAGTTGGGCGCGGCCCAGCATCCGCCACAGCCCAGCATCGCGCGGCGCCCGCACCACGCCTTCGCGCGCAAGCGTCACGGCCCGGGCGGCGTCGCCGGTCTGCAGCGCCAGTTCCGCGGCGGAGATGCGCGCCTCGATGAAATTCGGCGCCACAGTCAATGCGCGATCAAAGGCGATGCGCGCCTGCGCAGGGTCGCCGGTCGCATGCGCGATGTCGCCGGACAGTTGCCATGCGGGGGCCCAGTCCGGCTGCTCGCGCAATATGTCCGCATACGCGGAGGCGGCTGTGGCGAGGTCACCCGCACGATGACGCGCGACGGCTTCATCCCACCGCGTCATCAGGTCGGCGACCGTGGTGCTTCCGCTGTCTCCCGTCGCATCGGCGATTTGCTCCAGCACCCGGGCAAGCGCGGCGCCGTCCTCGACGTTGGCATCCACCAGCGGTGAACGATGTTCCGGCGCGCCGCAGGCCAGTGCCACAATGGTCCGTGCCGGCCGCATCGCCAGCAGTGCACCCGTTGCGAGCGACAGGCCGGCGGCATCGATCAATACGTCACAGTCGCGCGCCGCCAAAGCCCGTCCGGTATCGATATCGGCCGGCGTGGACATCGCGAGCAACGATGCGCCGGCAAGCGGCGTGGTCGCCAGGGCCGCGCGGGTGACTTCCAGCGTTGCGGCGGTCAGCACCACATGCTCGCAACCATTCGGCATCGTCGTTGCGGCCAGCATGATGTTCCACGCCGACCACCTACCCGAGTTCGGCATCGGCACGATCCAGGCAATACGCAGCGCGCTGCCGGCCGTGCGCCGGGGAAACAGAAGTGGAACCGGGGGCGCCGGTTGTGCCGCGGTCAACGCGGCATGCGTGCCTGCCAGCACCTGGGCCACGCCCGGATCCGCGTGATGCACGGCGACGGCGATCCGGCGGAGTGCCTCACCATCGGCCCAGGTCCAGGTGCGCCCCGCCAATCCGGACGGCATCGGTGCGCCCTGCTCGACCAGGACCGCGAGCAACTCCGCGGGCGCCAAGTCCACGTGCGCAGCAAGCGCGCTGTGCAGCGTTGCGCGCGCCGCAGGGTTGGCGGCGGTCAGGGCCGCGACATAGGCGTGTGCCAGCGAGGGAATCTGCACCAGCGCAGGTTCGCGCCCGATCAGGTCGGCACTGCGGTCAAGCGCGGTCATGTCGCCAAGCGCCGCGGCAGCAGCGGCGGCCATGGCCTCGTTGCGCACATCCTGCGGCGCGACGGTCGCCACTTCGCGCGCCATCGTCAATGCCGTGGAGAAGTCTCCATGCAGCATCGCGGCCTCCGTTAACGCCTGCCGCGGCGGCACGAAGCCCGGTGCAAGCTGCGCCGAGCGATGCCATGCACCGGCGGCATCGGCGGGAATGCCGAGTTGCCACAGGACCTCGCCCAGATGAAACAGCGGCACGGGCGACGTCGGATCCTCGCGCGCGGCGCGCCGGAAACACGGCAAGGCGTCGGCTGCGCGTCCTTCGCCCTGGTGCGCGCGTCCCCGCGCCACCCATTCCGCCATCGCCGCGGCGGTCACGGCTTCAACCGCGCGCGCAATGCGGCGCGCACCGGCGCCGGCGTGCACCGGGCCAGGATGCGTCCGGCCAGTGTCTCCCGCCGGTCGAGCGCGGCACGGGCCAGCCGGCCGATCCAGCCGGTGTCGGAGCCTGAGGCCGCTGCAGGGGCAGGCGCATGCCACGGCACGTAGTGCAGGGCCGCGCGCACGCGCCCCGCCTCGAACGGCTTCGCATTCGTGGTCGATGCAGCTGCCGTCGCACGCGCCTGCGCATAGAGCTCAAAGGTGCGTGCGGTCATCGCTTCGATCGTCGCGTGCTGCAACGCAAGCGCGCGCGCGCCCATTGCGGTCCGCTCGGCGCGTAAGTCGTCATTCAGCAGCGCCATCACGCGCGCGAACATCTTCGCGTCGTCCCGCCACTCGTCATCCGTGAGCACGACGCCGGCGCCGCCGGCATGCATGCGCTCAGCCAGTGCACCGATCGGCGGGACTACGGCGGGAATGCCGGCAACCCACGTCTCGGTCAACGTATAGCTGAAGGTCTCGGGACCCGCCGACGGGAACAGCACCAGCGCCGCCCGATAGTGATGCAGCAACGCAGGAAGGTCTGCCGCCGCGTAGCGGCCGTGCACGGTGAAGCGGGCATCGGGTGACTGCATCGGCCCGTGCTCGACATCCATGTAGCCGATCAGCACGAAGCGCACGGGCGCATCGTGCGTCCGCGCAAATTCGAGCAGACGTTCGATCCGGCGCGCGCCCTTGTCGGGGCCGATCGCGCCGAGCAACGCCACCGTCGGAATTCCGTCATCCGGCACGCTCAACAACGGTGCCGCGGCCAGCGGCGTCAGGGCCGGCGAAACTGCGCCGTGCGCAATGACCGTTGCCGGGCAATCCGGAAAATAGTGGCGCAACGTGGCGGCCACCCATTGCGACGGCGCAATGCGGAACGCCGCGCGCGCCAGCAGTGCGTGGTGGCGCGCGCGCCATGTGACGATATCCACGTCGACGAACAGCGGCTGCGCCGCGAGGCATCGGCCGCAAATGGCGGGATCGGTCTGCGCGCCGCAATAGCGCCCGTCGGGGCCGAGGAACGTGATCGTCGGGCAGGCGAAGTTGAGGTCATGCACCGTATAGCCGAACGGCACCGGCGGATCCTCGAGCGCGGTCAGGATGCCGTCGCGGCATGCGGAGATGTTGTGCAGATGGATCAGCGCGACACCGAACGTGGCGCAGATCCCCGCCAGGAAATCGCGCCAGCGTTCATGCGCGCCACGCTGGAAGTCGAACGTGACCACCGTGCCATCGGCGCGATGTTCCTCGATCTGCCAGTCGTCGCCGACGGCAATGGCAAGGTAGTGGCGCCAGCGGTCGCGCGACGCTTCGATCAACGCGCGCACTTGGGTCTCGGTGCCACCTCCGTGGTGGTGGATGACGTGCAGCACGCCAGGGTCCGGCGACGTCGCCACCGCAAGTCGAAGCGCCGCGGCCTGACGCAACGGCCGCAGCGGGTCGGCGGCGATGTAGGCCTGCACCATCTCGAGGTAATGCGGATGGCGTTCAAGCAGCAACACCATGTTGCGCGGACCGAGCCACGCCTTCTGGCCTTCGAAGGAGCGCCCGCCGGTATGCACGACGAACGCATTGTCGGCCAGCACGTTGCGCCAGCCTGCCGCGGCGGCGCGCAGGCAGAAGTCATTCTCCTCGCCGTAGCCCAGGCCGAACACGGCATCGAATGCGCCGACGGCATCGAGCAATGCGCGGCGGACGAACATGCAGAAGCCGACACCGGTCGGAAGATCGGGATAGGTCGGGACGGCCGCGGCGAGCATCGCGGCTGCCACCGGATCGGGATCGGCCGTGGCCGGCCACGCATTGGCCACGCAGAAATCCGGGAACGAACAGATCTCGGCGTTGTTGGAAAACGGCGTGATCGTGCCGATACGGGGATCGGTCGCAGCGCCATGCATCAGCGCATCGAGCCATCCGGCCGTGACGATCGTGTCGGAATTGAGCAGGATCACGTCGGCGCGGGACAGGCCCATGCCGCGGTTGGCCGTCCCGGTGAAGCCAAGGTTGACGTCGTTGCGCAGCAACACCACTTGCGGATGCGCCTGTGCGCGCAACTCGTCGAAGAACGTCGCGACACCCGGGTTGGGCGACGCATCGTCGATCAGCACCACGCGCACGTCCGGGCGCAGGTTGGCGAGCACGCTGGCCACGCACAGGCGCACGTCCTCCGGCGCGTTGTACACCGGCACGACCACGTCGATCACGTAATGCGGCTCGTCTGGCGTCATGATCCGCGCCGGCGCTGCCACCACAGCCTGGCGCGCATCCACGGCAGCGTCAGCCAGCCACGCAGGCTCTGCCGGTAGGCAATGAGGCGCTCCTGCGCGGCCAGCGCGCGTTCGAGCCGGTCGCGTTCTTCGCCAAGTGCCTCGGCCGCCTGGCGCGCGGAGCCCAGCGCTTCGGTTGCAGTGTCGCGGGCACGCAACGCGGTAGCACGTTCGGCCGCCAGCGCATCGCGCTCGAGCGCCAGAATGTCGCGCTGGTGCGCTGCCTGTTCACGCTCGGCGATCAGCACCTCACGCGCTGCGTTCGCGGCATCGAGCTGGCCATCCCGTTCGATGATGATGCGTTCACGCTCCGCGATCAGCGCCTCGAGATGCTGGACATGCGCGGCTTGCCGGTCGAGCGCGGCATCGCGATCGTGCAGCAGGCCGTCGAGGCGCAGCACGTCGGCGGCCCGCCCGTCGAGGCGCGCCAGTTCAAGCTCGGCCGGGTCGGAAAAGAGCGACAGGCCTGGCACCTCGGGAATCGTCGCGGTGGCCGATCGCGCCGCCAACACGATGAAGTACATGGCCGCCGGTGGCACGGCGGCGGCGATATGCGCGTCATCGCCGGCAAAGGCCTCCGCGCCCGCAACCGCGGCCTCGGACCAGATCGCGGAACCGAAATAGCGCCGTTGCCGGAACCAGCGGCGCCACGGAAATGCCACGGCCAGCAACCCATCGAGTTCCTCGCGTGGCGGCTCATGCGCGTGGAACGGATTGCGGTAGTCGCGCGCGTCCGAGTACTCGACCGGATTGGGGGCGGACAGCACCAGCAGCCCGTCGGGCACCAGCACGCGCGCGATTTCGGCCAGCATCGGTGCCTGCATCTCGCGCGGCAGGTGTTCGATCGTCTCGAACGAGACGACGACATCCACGCTCGCCTCCGGAAGCGGCAATGCTGCCGCCGATCCAGCCTCGAAGCGCAGGTTGGCGCGCGCGGCGTAGGTGGCGCGCGCGTGTTCGACGGCGGCCGGATCGACATCGACGCCGACGACGCTGCCGGCCACTGCAGCCAGCAGCGCGCTGCCATAACCTTCGCCGCTGGCCACGTCCAGCACGCGCTTGCCGGCGATGAAGCGACGGGCGAAGGCGTAGCGATGCCAATGCTCGTGCGCGATCTCGCCGGGCAGGCCCGGGACGAAACGTTCGCCGGTGAATTCGAGGGATTTCTGCATGGTGCAAGGCGCGGTTGCAGGAGCAGCTTCGCGCAGGGTGCAATCTTAGCCGAAGGCCGTTCCGGCGCCGCGCAACCCCTTCGCCAACCCGGTCAGTCCGGGCTGTGCCACGTGTGCGGCAACCGCACGAAGCCCATTTCGCGCGAGGCCCCGGTCACGACGAAGGCGCGCTCTACATTGTCGAAGAGGCGCACGCCCTCGGGGTCCATCGCGTGCGCCCGCACCACGTACTTGCCGGGCAACAGCGCCAGCCCGGGCAAACTCAGCCCGAACGCGAACCGATTGTCGCCGACAGGACGCAACGCCACGCCTTCCATGTCGCTGGCGACACCATAGACCGGCGTACCGTCGGCACGCACGACGCCCAGTAGCACGACCGGCGCTCGCCCGTCGGGCGAAAAGATCTCGCCGCGGATCGACAGCGTCTCGCCCTGCGTCAGCGAACCTTCGGGTGATATCGCGAGGCTCTGCACCGCGTACACACCCGCCGCATGCGCCACGGCCGCCGCCATCGGCTGCCGTGCCTGCGCAGACTTCTCTTCATGGAACGCGAGATAGGCCTGGGTCACCTCCATGGCGGCGCCTTCCCGCACGACGCGGCCATCGCGCAGCCACAGCGCATGGCGGCAGAGTTTCTGGATGTGATACATGCTGTGCGAACACAGCAGCAGCGTGCCGCCCTCGGCCAGGTAGTCCTCCATCCACGCGATGCACTTCTTCTGGAAGGACTCATCGCCGACCGCCAGCACTTCGTCGGTGATCAGGATGTCCGGACGCAACGCGGTGGCCACGGCAAAGCCGAGGCGCACGACCATGCCGGACGAGTAGTGCTTGATCGGCTCGTCGAGATGCAGGCCCAGGTCGGCGAAGCGCACGATCGCCTCGCGCTTCTCCGCGAGCTCGCCCGCGGTCACGCCGAGGAGCGCCGCCGCGAGGTCGATGTTCTGCGCACCGGTGTACTCCGGATGGAAGCCCGAGCCCAGCTCGAGCAG
>JANNNM010000013.1:0-6866 GCA_031398535.1 Betaproteobacteria bacterium
AGCGGGCCCTTGACAAGCTTGCCGTCGGCGCCGGTCGCCAGCGTGCCATCCGGGCGCGCGACCGCCGCGGAGTTCTCCATCACCATGATCGTGCCGTACGGAAATTCGTCACCGGCCTTGGTCTTGGCGCCGGCGGCATCGACGTACATGTCGCGCACCTGTTTGGCATCGGGCCGCTGCACGTTGACGATCATCTTGGGCCACGCCTTGTAATTGGCGGGCACCGCAGGGTCGCCGTCCTTCAAGGGCGCCTTGGCCTGCATCGACGACATCTGGCTGCATCCGGCGAGTGCCAGCAGCCCCGCCATCACGATCATTGTCTTCATCATTTGCGCCTCCTGAAAATGATTTCCATTGCGATGCTCGCTTCTCGCACCAACATGGCGCGATGCCATCGTCGATATGGTGACACTCATCATAGGCCTGCCGATGCATCGCGCAACCGATCTGCGTTTTTTTGTCCAACCTCGCGCTAGAATCAATCACAGCGCGCATGTCGACGCGCCGTTCACCAAGGGGGATGCACCATGTCTGATTTCACACGCGCGAGTTCGATCGTCCTCGCGTCCGCCGTTGCGCTCGTTCTCGCCGGATGCGGCGACGACGAATCCCCGACCATATCCAACACCAAGCCGTCCTTCGTCGGCACGATCACCAAGACCGGTTACGACGGCGTGGCCGACGACCTGCTTACAGCGGGCCTCGGCAAGACCGGCCTCGCCGGCGCGGCGCCTGCCGTCGCCGTCCCCGCATCGCCCACGGCGGCGGAACTGCGCAAGCTCGCCATCTACAACAACTACCGCGCGATCGTCGACGTCGCCACCAACGGCGGCTACGGCTCGCTGTACGGCCCCAACATCGACATCAACGGCAACCCCACGCTGGGCGAAGGCAAGGTCGCCGGCAACGAATACATCGCCTATGCGGATGACGGCACCGGCAAGCTCAACGTGACGATGATCGTGCAGATCCCGTCGTCGTTCAACAGCGCATCCGCCTGCATGGTGACGGCAACGTCCTCCGGCTCGCGCGGGGTCTACGGCGCCATCGGCAGCGCCGGCGAGTGGGGACTGAAGCGTGGCTGTGTCGTCGCCTACACCGACAAGGGTTCGGGTACCGGCATCCACGACCTCTCCGGCAATACCGTCAACCTGCAGAACGGCGTCCGCGCCGCCGCCGGTACTGCCGGTACGAGCGCGAACTTCACCGCGGCCCTGACGGGCACCGAACTCGCCGCGTTCAACACGGCGACGCCCAACCGCTTCGCGGTCAAGCACGCGCATTCGCAGCAGAACCCGGAACGCGATTGGGGCCTCGACACGCTCAACGCGATCCGCTTCGCGTTCTACGCGCTGAACGAAGAGCGCGCGGATCGCAACGCCAACGGCACTGCCAAGGTGACGTTCGGGCCCGGCAACACGATCGTCATCGCGTCCTCGGTCTCCAATGGCGCGGGTGCGGCGCTGGCCGCCGCCGAGCAGGATGCGGATGGCCTGATCGATGGCGTGGCCGTGACCGAACCCAGCATCGCGCTGGCGCCCGGCAGCACGCTCGTCGTCAAGCGCGGCAATATCACCATGACCGGCAGCGGCCGGCCGCTGTACGACTACTTCACGACGGCCAACCTGCTGCAACCATGTGCCGCGCTTTCTGCGGCCGCAGTGGGTTCGCCGGGCGCCGCCTTCGTCAACGCGACGATTGCGACCAACCGGTGTGCGTCGCTGAAGGCCAAGGGCATCCTCACGTCGGCCACGACGGCCGAGCAGGCCACCGAGGCGATGAATCTCCTCATCAGCACCGGCTGGCAGCCGGAGTCGAACCTGCTGCATGCGTCGCACTACGCGTTTGCCACGGCGTCCATCGCGATGACCTATGCCAACACGTATGGCCGCTTCAGCGTGCAGGACAACCTGTGCGGCCTGTCGTTCGCGGCCACGGACGCCGCCGGCAAGCCGGCGCCGCTGGGTGCCGTCGCGCTGGCGCAGGGCTTCGGCGCCAGCAACGGCGTGCCACCGACGATCGGCATCAACATCATCAACAACAACGCACCGGGTGGCGCGATCAACAGCCCGGCATCGGTTTCACCGTCGACGGGCCTGCTCGACTACAACATCGATGCGGCCAACTGCCAGCGCAATCTGTGGACCGGCACCGACGCGGGCGCCTTGCGCGTGCAAGGTGGCGTGAAAGAGATCTATCGCACAGCCAACCTGCGCAGCAAGCCTGCGATCATCGTGCACGGACGTTCCGACGCGCTGATCCCGGTGTCCTTCACGTCGCGACCGTACTACGGCCAGAACAAGATCGTCGAAGGCGCAACGTCGAAGCTGACCTACATCGAAGTGACCAACGCGCAGCACTTCGACGCGTTCATCGACAACCCCGCACTCCCCGGCTACGACTCGATGTTTGTTCCGCTGCACTATTACTTCGTCAAGGCGATGGACGCGATGTACGCCCAGCTGACGAACAACGTGCCGCTGCCGCCGGCGCAGGTGGTACGCACCATCCCCCGTGGCGGCACCCCGGGCGCGGCACCGCTGATCACCACGGCCAATGTGCCGCCGATCTCGGCGTCGCCCGCGGCGGCCAACCAGATCACGTTCTCGGGCACCACGCTGACGATTCCCGATTGACCCCCTGCGGCGGGGCCCTTGCGGCCCTTCCGGTAAAATACACGGCCGCCTCACGAGGGCGGCCGTTTCTTTTCCAGAACCCGAGAAAAGTGTCGCCATGTCGTCGCACATGACCCCGGAAGAGATCGTCTCCGAACTCGACAAACATATCGTCGGGCAGACGGCGGCCAAGCGCGCGGTGGCCATCGCGCTGCGCAACCGCTGGCGCCGGCAACAGGTGCCCGAGCCGTTGCGGCAGGAGATCACGCCGAAGAACATCCTGATGATCGGGCCCACCGGCGTCGGCAAGACCGAGATCGCGCGGCGGCTGGCGCGGCTGGCCGATGCGCCCTTCGTCAAGGTCGAGGCCACCAAGTTCACCGAGGTGGGCTACGTCGGCCGCGACGTCGACACGATCATCCGCGACCTCGTCGAGGTGGCGATCAAGGAAACGCGCGAGGCCGAGACGCGCAAGGTGCGCGACCGCGCCTCGGACAATGCCGAGGAACGTTTGCTCGACGTGCTGCTGCCGCCCGCGCGCGAAGTCAACTTCGCTGACATGAAGCCGGCGGATACGGTCACCCGCCAGAAATTCCGCAAGATGCTGCGCGAAGGCGCGCTCGACGACCGCGAGGTGGAGATCGAGGTGTCGTCACAGCCGGCCAACATGGAGATCATGGCGCCGCCGGGGATGGAGGAACTGACGAGCCAGATCCAGGGCATGTTCGCGCAGATGGGACCGGGCCGGCGCAAGGAGAAGAAGATGCCGGTGGCCGAGGCGATGAAGATCCTGACCGACGAGGAAGCGGCGCGGCTCCTCAACGACGACGACATCAAGACGCGCGCGCTGGCTGCCGCGGAGCAGAACGGCATCGTCTTCCTGGACGAGATCGACAAGATCGCGTCGCGCTCCGAGATGCAGGGCGCCGATGTGTCGCGCCAGGGCGTGCAGCGCGACCTGCTGCCGCTGGTCGAAGGCACCACCGTCACCACCAAGTACGGCATGGTGAAGACCGATCACATCCTTTTCATCGCGTCCGGCGCGTTCCACCTGTCGAAGCCGTCCGACCTGATCCCGGAGCTGCAGGGGCGCTTTCCCATTCGCGTGGAGCTGTCGTCGCTGTCGGTCTCGGATTTCGAGAAGATCCTCACGGCCACGGATGCCTGCCTGACGCGCCAGTACGCCGCGCTGCTGGCCACCGAGCAGGTGCACCTCGAGTTCACGCCCGAAGGCATCCGGCGCCTCGCGGAGATCGCGTTCGCCGTCAACGAAAAGCAGGAGAACATCGGCGCGCGACGACTCTACACGGTGATGGAGCGGCTGCTCGACGACCTGTCCTTCCATGCCGCGCGCCGCACCGGCGAGCATGTGCAGATCGACGCGGCATTCGTCGACGCGACGCTGGCCAACATCGCCGGCAACGACAATCTGGCGCGGTACATCCTGTGATCGCCGGCCGCGCGTGCGGCGCGCCATGAGCACCAGCCATGCTTGAACGCATCCTCGGCATCATCCTGCCGGTGTTCCTGGTCGTGCTGGTGGGCTACCTGTATGCCCGCCGCGTGAAGCCGGACATGACGATCGTCAACCGGATCAGCATGACGATCCTGGCCCCGGCGCTGATCTTCTCCGCGCTGGCCAGCAAGGATTTCGACGTCGGCGAGAACCTGCCGCTGATGTTGGCCAGCGTGGGTGTGGTGCTGGGTTCGGGTCTCATCGCGTGGCCCTTCGCGCGGCTGCTGCACGCCGACCCGCGCACCTTCGTGCCGCCGATGATGTTCAACAACTGCGGCAACATGGGCCTGCCGCTAGCGGTACTGGCCTTCGGCCAGGCCGGGTTCTCCGCGATGGTCGCGCTCTTCACCATTTCCAACCTGCTGCACTTCACGCTCGGCACCTGGATGATCGACCACAAGGCGCGCTTCGGCAGCCTGACGCGCAACCCGATGGTGTGGTCGACGTTCCTCGGTTTCGCATTCGCGCTGGTGCATCCGCCGATGCCCGACTGGGCCAGCACCAGCATCAAGATGGTCGGTGATGCGCTCATCCCGATGATGCTGCTGTCGCTGGGCGTGCGCCTCTACGAGGTGCGCTGGGACGACTGGCATCTGGGCGTGATCGGCGGCCTCGTCTGCCCGCTGACCGGCATCGCAATGGCCGCGCTGCTGTCGCCGCTGCTCGGCCTCACGCCCCAGCAGCAGGGCCTGCTGATTCTCTTCGGCTGCCTGCCGCCGGCCGTGCTCAATTTCATGGTGGCCGAGCAGTTCCGGCAGGAACCCGCCAAGGTCGCCTCCATCGTGCTGATCGGCAACGTGATGTCGGTCATCTTCGTCCCCATCGGACTCACTCTCGCCCTGCACTGACGCCATGACCGACACCAATACCGACATCGACGTGATCCTCTTCGACCTGGGCGGCGTGCTGGTCGAGCTTGCTGGCGTGGAGAAAATGCTCGAATGGTCGAAGGGGCTCGGCAGCACCGAGGAGCTGTGGCGGCGCTGGCTGTCTTCCGAGGCCGTGCGCGCCTTCGAGACCGGGCGCATCGGCACCGAGGAATTCGCGCATCGGCTGGTCAACGAATTCGGCGTGCCGGTGCCGCCCGCCGAGTTCCTGCAGGCCTTCGACGGCTGGCCGCGCGCGCTCTATCCCGGCGCCAAGGACCTGCTGGCCGAACTGTCGCCGCACTACAAGCTGGCCAGTGTGTCCAACACCAATGAATTGCACTGGGCGCGCTTCACCAACGTGTGGACGCTGGACCAGTCGTTCCACCACAATTTTCCGTCGCACCACGTGGGGCGGCTGAAGCCCGACGCGGATTATTTCGAGCACGTGCTGGAAGCGATGGGCGCGCCGGCATCGCGCGTGCTGTTCGTCGACGACAACGCGATCAACGTGGCCGCCGCCGCGCAGCTCGGCATGGTGACGCGCCGCGTCGTGGGCGTGGATGGCGCGCGCGAGACGATGCGCGCGCTGGGGTTGCTGCGCGCTTAGCCGTTACTTCTTCGGCGATTCGGCGGCGCGAGCCTGCTGCACCGCCGGCCGTGCCGCCATCCGCGCCACGTAATCCTGCAGCACGGGCCACGGCGCCAGGTCGAACTTCACGAAGCGCGTCCACACCAGCATCGTGTACAGGTAGCAATCGGCGACGGTGAACACGTCACCCATCAACCACTTTGTTGCCGCGAGCCGCTTCGCGACATAGTCGAAGCGCCGCGTCAGCGTCTTGTGCACCGCCGCCTTCGCCTCCTCGGTGATCGCCGGGTTCCACAGCGGCCCGAAGGTCTTGTGCATCTCGGTGGCGATGAAGTTCAACCACTCGGCCAGCCGGTAGCGCGCGAACGTGCCATGCGCGGGCGCCAGCGCCGAGCCCGGTGCCAGATCCGCGATGTACTGCAGCACCGCGCTCACTTCCGTCAGCACCGCGCCGTCGTCGAGCTGCAGCGCGGGCACCGAGCCCTTGTCGCTGATGGCGAGGAAGTCCTTACCGTCGGCCGTGCGCTTGGCCTTCAGGTCGACCGCCACCGCAGTGAAGGGCAGACCCGACTCGATCAGCGCAATGTGCGCCGCGAACGAACACGCGCCGGGCGCGTAGTAGAGCTTCATCGTGGAATGTCTCGCGTTGTGGGTGGAGCGGTCGGCGTCAGGCGGCGCGCTTGAACGTGGCCAGCAGCGCGCCCATGCCCATCAGCAGGCCGCCGAAGGTGCGGTTCATCGCGCGGATCTGCCTGGGCGTGCGCAGCAACCGCAGCACGCGCGCGGCGAGGCCGGTGTAGCCCGTCATCACCACCAGGTCCGTCAACGTGAGCGTGGCGCCGCAGATCAGGTATTGAACAAGCTGCGGCCGCGCGGGATCGATGAACTGTGGCAGCACCGCCAGCATGAATACGATGCCCTTGGGATTGGTGGCGTTGACGAGGAAGCCGCGCATGACAAGCTGCCGGCGCGAGCCCGCCATGTCGGTGGCCGCCGCATCCGCGTCGATCGCGATGGCCGGCGCGCGCCACTGCTGCACGCCCAGCCACACGAGATAGGCGACACCCAGCCACTTGACGACAAGGAAGGCCACCGTCGACGTGGCCAGCAACGCGCCCAGGCCGACGGCCACGACCAGCAACACGAACATGATGCCGAGGATCAGCCCGACGATGTTCCACATCGCGCGGCGCAGCCCGAAGCGCAGCCCCGCTGCCATGCACGAGATGGCACCGGCGCCGGGCGACAGGCTGATGAGCCAGCAGGCGGCGAAGAAG
>JANNNM010000029.1:0-1283 GCA_031398535.1 Betaproteobacteria bacterium
CGACATCGCGGGCCTCGTCGCGCCAGCGGCCCAGCCGCTCGGCCAGCATCCGCGAGGTCCACGCGCTGCCGTGCTCGTCCAGCGCGATGCGCAGGCATCCAGTGGTCGCTGCATCGATGCGGAGGGCCTCCGCCGCCAGCAGCTGGGCAACGGTGCGGCCGCGATCGCGGGCCTCGGGCTTTAATTCGACCAGCTCCAGCGCGTAGTCGCGGGGCATGCGCCGCGCGTACTCGGCATAGCCGGCGGCAATCCAATCGGGCATCTTCGAGCCCAGCGCGACGATGCGCAGCTTCACGGGCGGCGAAGAGGACGGTCACACCCGCGCGACGACGGGCTACGCCGCGGCCCGGGTGCGCCGGCTGGGGGCGGGCGCCTCCCAGAGTTCCTCGAGGTTGTAGTGTTGCCGGACCGCGGGCTGCATCACATGCACGACGATGTCGCCGCAGTCGACCAGCACCCATTCACCGTTGTCCTCGCCCTCGACGCCGATGATGGTGGCGCCGGCGTCCTTCAAAGCGTCGCGGACGTGGTGCGCGAGCGAATTCGCCTGCCGGTTGGAGTCGGCGCTGGCGATGATGAAGGTGTCGCAGAACGTGGTGAGTTTGCGGACGTCCAGGACCTTGATGTCGCGGGCCTTGATGTCCTCGAGGGCGGTGACGGCGATTTGCTGAAGTTTGTTAAGTCGCATCCGGGGGCGGAAGGTAGAGGTGATGTTGCTCAATATAGGCCAAAACGGCCGGGGGTAGCAATTGCGCCAGGGTGTCCATGTCGCGGTTGCCGGCCAGGCCGGCGCGAATGGCCGTGGCCGCAATCGGATGCGGCGTCACAGCCTGGACAAAGATGCGGCCGGCAGGCGTGGCGTACAAGGGGGCGGGGTCCGGCGTGTGGCGGCGCCGCCATTCTTCCGCCAGCGGGGCGGGCAGCGCGGTTTCGAGTTCCACGCCCGGCCGGGCCACGACGACGATATGCGCCAGCGTGAAGATTTCGCGCCAGCGGTGCCAGCCGGGCAGCCCCAGGAACGCGTCGGCGCCCAGTACCAGCCACAGCGGACGCGATTCGAACTCACTTCGCAGCTCCTCCAGCGTCAGCACCGTGTAGCTCTTGCCGTCACGCCGCATCTCGCGGTCGTCGACCACGAGCCCCGGGAAACCGGCGACGGCAATGTCCAACATCGCCCGCCGATGCGCGGCCGACGCGCGCGGTCCCGCGCGATGCGGCGGGTCGGCCGCCGGCACCAGCCGCAGTTCATTCAGGCCCAGCGCGCGCCGCACATCGTCGGCCAG
>JANNNM010000054.1:0-12389 GCA_031398535.1 Betaproteobacteria bacterium
GTCAGGGCTACGAAGAGCGACGTCTTGCGATTCATTCCAGGTGACTCCTCAGTGGCCCCCGATTGCGCGCTGCTGCATGCAACCGCGATGGCCGGGGGGCAGTTGACGGAACAATTTGCCGCAGCCGCTTTCCGGGTGGCGCGGTGCCTAGGGCCGTCATGACCAAACGCGCTATTGTAACGGACTCGACCCGACCGGCGAAGGACAGCACCATCGACGACAATCGCGGACCGCACCCGTTGCGGGGCGCGGAATTCGTCATCGGCGCGGCCGCGCCGGCCCAGGTGCCAGCCGAAGGCGCGCCCGAGATCGCGTTCGCCGGGCGTTCCAATGCGGGCAAATCCAGCGCCATCAACGCACTGGCCCAGCGCACGCGATTGGCGTTCGCCAGCCGCACGCCGGGGCGCACCCAGCAGATCAACCTCTTCATGTTGCGCTCGGGCGCACTGGTCGCCGACCTGCCGGGATATGGATACGCCGCCGTCGCGAAGAGCATCAAGCGCGTCTGGCAGGATTTCCTGTGGCACTACACGACCACCCGCTCCACGCTCGTGGCGCTGGTGCTGGTCGTCGATTCGCGCCATGGCCTGAAGGAGAGCGACCTCGAACTGCTGCGCGGCTTCGTGCCGTCGGGGCGGCCGCTGCTGATCCTGGCCACCAAGGCGGACAAGCTCACCACGACCGAGCAGCGGAACTCGAAACGCGACATCGAGGCGCAACTGAAGGCGGCGTTTCCCCTCACGACGGCCAACATCACGGTGCAGCTTTTCTCCGCGTCGACGCGCCAGGGCGTACCCGAAGCCGAACGCGTGATCGCGCAATGGCTGCCGGACGCCGCGCCCGTTTGACCTGGCGCAAATGCCGCACTGCCGATCCAGTCCAGAATGCAGGCAGGCCGTGAAGTCCAGCACCGCCAACGGGCAAAGAAAGACCCCGCGACAAGGGGAGTGACGCGGGGCCTTGAAACACCCACCTTGGCGTGATGCCGCAGCAGGCACCCGCCCAGGGAGTTGGCGGGAGACGTTTGGCGTCTGTTCAGTAGACTGGCGCGCTGCCCGCGAGTTCCGCGCCCGTCGATCGCGGGTGCACTTTGTCCAACTACGGGTGATGTCATGTTCACGCCGATGCGTCCCGCACCCGCTGTGCTCGCGAGCCTGTCGCAGTCGCTGCGCGCGCACGTGCCGTTCTCGGCCATGCCTGATGACGAGGTCGTGCGCATCGTCGCCGCCGCGCAGCTCCAGTACTTTCCACCGGACGCGGTCATCATCGAGCCCGGCAGCGCGCGACCCGGCTACTGCTGCATCGTCACGCGCGGAATGGTGCAACGGGAGCGCCCGCTGGCGAGCGGCGGCTTCGCTCCCGCATGGGAGCTCACCGCCGGCGATCTCTTTCCGCTCGGGGCGCTGCTGGCGAACCGGGGTGCCACGAACCGCTACCGCGCGGTCGGCGATGCATTCTGCCTGCAGCTTCCCGTCGCCGATTTCGATGCCTTGGTCGCGTCCTCCGCGATCTTTCGCGACTACTGCACTCGGCATCTGGGATTCCTGCTCGAGCGCGTCCGCTCGCAGGTGCAGGCCCAGTATGCGGAGGACGTCACCGCGAGGCAGGGCATGGCGACACCGCTCGGCGCGTTGGTCCGCACCGCGGCGGTCACCGTGCCGCCCGCGACCCCGCTGACCGAGGCGCTGACGCTGCTCGAACAGAAACGCATCGGTTCGCTGCCGGTCGTCGATAGCGAAGGCCGGGCCCTTGGCATCTTCACGCGGCAGGACGTGATCGGGCGCATCGTGCTGCCGCAGCGTCCGTTGTCCGCGCCCATCAACGAGGTGATGAGCGCGCCGGCCATTGCCCTGCCGGTTTCCGCCACCGCCGGCGACGCCGCGCTGGTGATGGCGCAGCGGGGCATCCGGCACGTCGTCGTGACCGATGCCGCCGGGCGGGTCGCGGGCGTCGAGTCGGAGCGCGATCTCTTCAGCCTGCACCGGTTGTCGGTGCGCGAACTGTCGTCGGCGATCCGCCGCGCGCCTTCGCTCGAGGTGCTCGAGATCTGCGCCGCCGACATCCGGGCGTTGTCGTACGCGCTGGTGGCGCAAGGGGTCGGCAGCCGCCCGCTGACATACATGATCTCGAGCCTCAACGACCAGCTGACCGCGCGCATCCTCGACCTCGAGGTCGCGCGCTTCGACATCGCATCCGTGGTCCCGTGCTGGATCGGCATGGGCTCGGAAGGCCGCGGCGAGCAGACGATCGCCACCGACCAGGACAACGGCATCGTGTTCGTCGGGACTGCCGGTGCCGATGCGACACCCGCGCAGCTGCTGGCGTTGGCGCGTGCGGTCAACGAGGCACTGGCCCGGTGCGGCTATCCGCTGTGCAAGGGCGGCGTCATGGCGATGAACCCGCAGTGGTGCCTGCCGGTGGCGGCGTGGCAGGCCACCTTTGCGCAGTGGATCGAGCGCGGTGATCCGCGCAGCCTGCTGGCCGCGTCGATCTTCTTCGATTTCCGGCCGTTGTGGGGCGACCCCGTGCACGCGAATGCGCTGCGCGTCGACATCGCGCGGCGGGCGGCGGCCAACCCGCGTTTCCTGAAGCAGATGAGCGACAACGCGCTGTCGAACCGTCCACCCATCTCGTGGCGTGGCGCGCTCGCGCCGGCGGCTGACGCCACCGGCGTGGAAGGCATCGATGTCAAGCGCGCGGGCAGCATGCCGATCACCGATGCCGCGCGCATCTTCGCGTTGGCGAGCGGCGTCACCGCCACCGGCACGATCGAGCGCCTGTTGCAGGCGGGGCCGAAGCTTCGCGTTCCCGCCACGGATCTCGCGAGCTGGTGCGAGGCCTTCGACTACCTGCAGATGTTGCGGTTGCGTACCCAGCACCGCCGCGCAGCAGGCGAAATTCCGCCGGCGGCGGAACCCAACTTCGTGCCGCTGTCGAACCTCTCCGAACTTGATCGCCGCGTGCTGAAGGAAGCACTGCGCGTGGTCGGCCGCATCCAGCAACGGCTGCGGCTCGACTATCCGTGAACGTGGCGGGTGTGCTCGCGGAGCGCTGGCGGCAATGGCGCCACGGCAGCGTTGTTCCGCCTGCGCGGTGGGTGGTGCTCGACACCGAAACCAGCGGCCTCGATCCATCGCGTGACACGCTGCTCTCGATCGGCGCGGTGGCGGTGGACGCGCAGGGCATCCGCCTGCGCGACAGCTTCGAGGTGGTACTCCGCAACGACGACGCAGGCAACCGCGACAACATCGTCGTGCATGGCATCGGCTACGGTGCCCAGCGCGAGGGCGTGCCGGCGCCGGTCGCGCTGCAGGCGCTGGTCGCCTATCTCGATGCCGCCCCTTGCGTCGGCTTTCACTGCGCCTTCGACCAGGCCGTGCTGGCGCGCGCCGCGCGTGACGCCGGGGTCGTGATGCCTGCGGTCCCGTGGCTTGACGTGGCGATGCTTGCGGGCACGCTCGAACCTGCGCGGCAGCGGTCCGGGGCGCGCAGCCTCGACGAATGGCTGGCCGCCTTCGCCATCACGATGGCCGCACGGCACAATGCCGCCGCCGACGCGCTGGCCACGGCGGAACTGCTGCTGCGATTGCGGGCCGGTGCGCCGCCCATGGCCCGGTTCGACCATGCCGCGCTTCTCCGCCTGTCGCGGCAGCAACGCTGGCTTGCGCCGGGCGGTTGAGCGGGCTTGAACAACCGGCTTCGCAGCCGCCACGGTTGCGGTGGGGCAACGGGATCGTTACGATTGCCGTCCGCCTTTGACCGGATTCCCCATGAGCTTCTCCTTTGCCGGGCGCTTTCCTGCGCGGCGCCCGCGCCGCATGCGCCGCGATGATTTCTCGCGCCGGATGATGCGCGAGGTCCGCCTCGATCCCGCCGACTTCATCTATCCCGTGTTCGTACTTGAAGGCAATGGCCGCACGGAGCCGGTGCCGTCGATGCCGGGCGTCTCCCGCAAGAGCATCGACCTGCTGCTGCACGATGCGCGCACCTGCGTCGAGCTGGGGATCCCGGCCATGGCGCTGTTCCCGGTCATCGCCCAGCCGCAGAAGTCGCTGGATGCGGCGGCGGCATGGGATCCGCGCGGGCTGGTGCCGCAATGCATCGAGGCGTTGAAGTCGGCATTCCCGGGCCTAGGCGTGATCACCGACGTGGCACTCGACCCCTACACGATCCATGGCCAGGACGGCCTCATCGACGACGCCGGCTATGTGCTGAACGAAGCCACCGTCGAGGCGCTGGTCCTGCAGGCGCTGTGTCATGCGAATGCGGGCGCCGACATGGTGGCGCCGTCGGACATGATGGACGGACGCATCGGCGCGATCCGCACCGCACTTGATGCGGCGGGACACGAACTGACGCGCATCCTTGCCTATTCGGCCAAGTACGCCTCGTCGTTCTACGGGCCGTTCCGCGATGCGGTGGGCTCCTCGTCCAACCTCAAGGGCGGCGACAAGTACACCTACCAGATGGACCCGGCCAACAGCGACGAGGCGCTGTGGGAAGTGTCGATGGACCTCGACGAGGGTGCCGACATGGTGATGATCAAGCCGGGGCTGCCCTACCTCGACATCGTGCGCCGCGTGAAGGACACTTTCGGCGTGCCCACCGCGGTGTACCAGGTGTCGGGGGAGTACGCGATGCTGAAGGCCGCGACCGCCGCGGGGATGCTCGACGAGCGCGCGTGCGTGCTGGAAACCTTGACCAGCATGAAACGCGCCGGCGCCGACGCGATCCTCACCTACTTTGCCATCGATGCCGCGCGCTGGTTGCGCGGCTGACGCAGCCGTTCAGCCGGCCAGCAACGCGGCCAGCGCCGTGGTATCGAAGCGGGGCGGCACCTGGCCGCTGCGATCGCGCTGTTGCCGCTGACGCGCTGCCGCCGCCGCACGCACCGACAGCCTGACGCCCGCGACCGGCGTGTCGATGTAGAGCTCGGCCGCGCCGTCACGGTCGCCATGCATCGCGCGATACGCCACGCCGGCGTTGAGCAGGGCCATCTCGACCTCCTTCGCGTCTTCGGCCACGAGGTCGAGGCGGATATCCGAATGCGCGGTGGCCCACCCGGCAGCCACGCCGCCCACGAGTTCCGGTGCGAATGCGTTCAGGTTGCGCATCCAGCGCAGCGCCTCCGTCCGTTGCTCGCGCAGCCGCGCTGCATGCGCGGCGCCGCCATACAGCGCGTGGTACTCGACCAGTGCAGTCTCGATTTCATGATCGCCGGGCAGCGCCTCGCGATCGGGAAGGCCCAACTGCCGCACGGCCTTGCGCTTGGCGAGGCTCCAGTCGGCAATGCCGTGTTCGGCAATGTAGCGCGCCGCCGCCTGCGCAATGCGGAGCCGGTCCTGTGCCGAACGTTCGACGAAGATCGTCGCGGCAGGATCCTGCAACCGATCGCGCTGGCGGCCCATGCGGTCAGAACAGCTGGTCCCGCACGTCCGGCGCGGGTTTACCCGGCACCGCGGAGGGCGGCGCAAGGCCTTCGCCCCCGCCGCGCGGCGGAAATTCGGCGAAGAAGTACTCGCTGATGTTGCTGGTTTCGTCGCGCAGGCCGGTATCCGCGTTGATGCGGACGGAAATGAGGCCATCGGGCGGCGGAAACGGCTTTTCCGGCACGCCCTTCAGCGCGACCCGCATGTAATTCATCCAGATGGGCAGCGCGGCCACGCCGCCCGTCTCGTTGTTGCCGAGCGTGCGTGGCTGGTCGAAGCCGATCCACGCCACGCCGACCTGGCTTGCGTTGTAGCCGCAGAACCAGGCGTCGATGTTGTCGTTCGTGGTGCCGGTCTTGCCGGCGAGGTCGCGGCGTCCCAGCTGCATCGCGCGGGCGCCGGTGCCGTAGGCGACGACATCCCGGAGCAGCGAGGTCATCACGAAGGCATTGCGCGGGTCGATCGCGCGCTCCGCATTTTCACCGGCGACCGTCGGCCGTGCCTCCGACAGCACGGTGCCCTTGGCATCCGTGATCCGGGTGATGAGATAGGGCGCCACGCGAAACCCGCCGTTCGCGAAGATCGAATAGGCGGCGGCCATCTGCAGCGGCGTGGTTGATCCGGCGCCGAGGCCCATGGTCAGGTAGGCGGGGTGCTGTTTGGGGTCGAAACCGAAGCGCGCGATGTAGTCCTGCGCATACTGCGGGCCGATGGCCTGCAGCACCCGCACCGTCACGAGGTTCTTCGACTTGGCGAGTGCCACGCGCAGCCGCATCGGGCCGTCGAACTTGCCGTCGTAGTTCTTGGGTTCCCAGTCCTCGCCACCCGCCTTGTCGCCGGACACGAAGAACGGCGCATCGTTGATGACGGTGGCGGGTGAGAACCCCTTTTCAAGCGCCGCCGAATAGATGAAGGGCTTGAACGACGACCCCGGCTGCCGCTGGGCCTGCGTCACGTGGTTGAACTTGTTGCGCTCGTGATCGAAACCACCGACCAGCGCCAGGATCGCGCCGTCGCCCGGGGCCATGGCCACCAGCGCGGCCTCCGCCTGCGGCAGCTGCGCGATGGACCAGCGCCCCTTGTCGTCCTGCGTCACGCGGACGATCGCGCCGGGCCGCAGCCGCTGCGCGGCGGGGGTCTTGTCGGTCAGGTTCCGCGCGACGAAACGCAACCCGTCGCCGGACATCGCCAGCACATCGCCGGAGGCCACGACGGCCTTCGCTTCCGTGGCGGAAGTCTCGAGAACGACGGCGGCCACCAGGTTTTCGCTGTCCTGGATTTCCTGGAATGCGCGATCCAGCGCCAGCTCGCGCTCCGCCGGATCGGCCGGCAGGTTGATGAAGCCTTCCGGTCCCCGGTAGCCGTGCCGCCGGTCGTAATCGAGCACGCCACGGCGGACGGCGGCCCATGCGGCCTCCTGGTCGGCCTTGCGCACCGTGGTCCAGACGGTGATGCCGCGGGTATAGGCGTCCTCACCATATGCTTCGAACACGACCTGGCGGGCCATTTCGGCCACGGCCTCGGCGTGCGTCGGCGTCACATCGCGCACGCCCTGGCGGACGGCCAGGGGTGCGCCCTGGGCGTCCTTCAGCTGGACGTCGGTGATGAACTTGAGGTCGTGCATCCGGCGCAGCACGTAGAGCTGGCGGGTCTTGGCGCGGCGCGGATTGGTGATGGGATTGTAGGTGGACGGGGCCTTGGGCAGCCCGGCCAGCATCGCGGCTTCCGCCACCGAAACGTCGGCGAGCGGCTTGCCGAAATAGATCTGCGCGGCTGCGCCGAACCCGTAGGCCCGCTGGCCGAGGAAGATCTGGTTGAGATAGAGCTCGAGGATCTCGTCCTTGCTCAAGTTGGCCTCGATCTTCCAGGCCAGCAGGACCTCGCGGAGCTTCCGGGTGACGGTCTTCTCGCGCGTCAGGAAGAAATTGCGCGCCACCTGCATGGTGATCGTGCCCGCCCCCTGCTGGCTTCCCGACGCGAGGTTGGTCATGGCCGCGCGCGCGATACTTAAGTAGTCCACGCCGCCATGTTGGTAGAAACGCTCGTCTTCTGCGGCCAAAATGGCCTGTTTCATGACATCCGGGACTTCGCGGATCGCGACCACGGCCCGCCGTTCCTCGCCGAATTCGCCCAGCAACTGGCCTTCGGCGGATACGACGCGGAGCGGTATCTTCGGCTGGTAATCCGTCAGCACCTCGAGCGAGGGCAGCGTCGGCCACAGCAGTGCCAGGACGAACGCGCCGAGGAGCGCCCCGACCACGGCCAGCCCCAGTACGACGGAACCCAGATAGAGAAGCCAGCGCTTTAGCACGTTGGAATAAAACTTGCGTCAGGACAACGGTTGTACAACAGGAAGCTGGCGAATGCGCAACATCTGTTGCGGAATTGGGGGAAACAAATTGACAAGGTTCATACTTGCTGCCAGAGTTTAATGTAAATTATCAGCATTCTTACCCAAAGAACGCCCTGGTTGCCGAAAGGCTTTCCACTGTGCTCGATATCTTCAAAACCAAGTCTCCGGCCCTGATTGGAGTCGACATCGCGTCGACGTCGATCAAATTGGTCGAACTCACGCAAACCGGCAAGGGAACTTACCGGCTCGAACGGTATGCGATCGAGCCATTGTCGAAGGACCTTGTCGCCGACGGCAACATCGCCAACCTGGACCAGGTCAGCGATGCGCTCAAGCGGGGCTGGAAACGCCTCGGCAGCCGCAACCGCAATGTTGCCATGTCGCTGCCTGCCGCGATGGTCATCACCAAAAAGATCATCGTCCCGTCCGGCCAGAAGGAAGAGGAACTCGAGCTTACCGTCGAGGCCGAGGCCAACCAGTACATCCCCTTCGCGCTGGACGAGGTCAACCTCGATTTCCAGATCCTGGGCCCAGCGCCGAACAACCCCGACGAGGTCGAGGTCCTGATCGCCGCGTCGCGCAAGGAAAAGGTCGAGGACCGCGTCGCCATCGCCGAGGCCGCCGGCCTGAAGCCCCGGGTGATGGACGTCGAGTCCTATGCCACGCAGGAAGTCTTCAGCCTGATCTCGCCGTCGTTGCCTGCCTGCCAACGGCCGCGACCAGAACATCGCGCTGGTGGATATCGGCGCCCATGTCACCCATTTCTATGTGCTGCGCAACGGCCAGTTCCTGTTTTCACGGGACCAGGCCTTCGGCGGCAACCAGCTCACCCAGGACATCCAGCGCGCCTTCAACCTGTCGCCGGAAGAGGCCGAGTCCGCCAAGAAGAACCAGGGCCTGCCCGAGACGTACGACAACGACGTCCTGCAACCGTTCATGGAAACGCTGGCGCTGGAAATCACCCGCGCGCTGCAGTTCTTCTTCACATCGACATCGCATAACCAGGTCGACCAGATCGTGCTCGCAGGCGGGTGCGCCGCGCTGCCGGGCATCGACGAACTGGTCTCGAAGCGCGCCGGCGTCGCCACGGCCATCGCCAATCCCTTTGCCAGCATGCAGGCAAGCGACCGGATCCGGCCGCGGCAGTTGGCGCAGGACGCGCCGATGCTGCTGATCGCCACCGGCTTGGCACTCCGGAGTTTCGAATAATGGCCGGCGTCCGCATCAATCTGCTGCCCCACCGGGAGCAGAAGCGCCAGGCCCGCCAGCGCCAGTTCATCTCGCTTGCGTTGTCGCTGGCCGTGCTGGGGCTTGCCGTCGTCGCGCTGGTGCACGGCGTGCTGGCAGCGCAGATCGACAACCAGCGGGCCCGCAATACGCTGCTGAAGCAGGAAATCGCCAAGCTCGACGAACAGATCAAGGAAATCGACCGCCTGCGTGACCAGATTTCCGCCGTGCTTTCGCGCAAGCAGGTGGTGGAAACGCTGCAGGCCAATCGCAGCGAGGCCGTGCACCTGCTGGACCAGCTGGTGCGCCAGTTGCCGGACGGCATCTACCTCCGCAACGTGCGGCAGTCGGGCGCCAAGGTCACGGTCACCGGCTACGCCCAGTCCAACGCCCGCGTGTCCACGCTGATGCGCAACATCGAGGCCTCACCGTGGCTGACCAGCCCGGAGCTGGTCGAGATCAAGCTGGTCCCTGCGCCTGGCGCTGCCAAGGGTACTGACCAGAAGATCAATGAATTCGTGCTCACCTTCCTGGTGAAGCGTGTCGCGCCGGTGGAGGTCAAGGCGTCGGCACCGGCGGCCCCGGCCGCACCGGGTGCCAAGGGCGCGCCTGCACCGGCCACGCCAGGCGCGCCGCCCAAGGCGGCACCGGCCAAGGCATCGCTGTCCGACGCGCGGAGGCCCGCATGAACCTCGAGGAACTCCGACGCCTCAATATCCGGGATGTCGGCAACTGGCCGATGCTGCCCAAGATCGGCATCCTCTTCGCCATTTTCGTCGCGATCCTGGTCGCCGGTTATTTCTTCGACTGGCGCGACCAGTGGGATACGCTCGAAGTCGCCCGGGCCGAGGAAGTGAAGCTGAAGGACCAGTACGGCCAGAAGAAGGCCAAGGCCATCAACTTCGAACTGTATGTGCAACAGCTTAACGAGGTGGAGCAATCGTTCGGCGCGCTGGTGAAGCAGTTGCCCAACCGCTCGGAAATCGATGCGCTGCTGACCGACATCAACCAGGCCGGACTGGGTCGCGGCCTGCAGTTCGAGTTGTTCCGGCCCGCCGCACAGGAAAAGATGGCGGAGTTCTACGCCGAGCTTCCGATCAAGATCCGCATCACGGGCACGTATCACGACATGGGCGCTTTCGCGAGCGACGTGGCGCAGTTGCCGCGCATCGTCACGCTGAACGACGTCGTCATTGCCAACGACAAGGGCATGCTCTCGCTCGACGCCGAAGCCAAGACCTTCCGCTACCTCGACGAAGACGAGATCGCGAAGCAGAAGGCCATTGCCAAGGCCAAGGCCGCCAAAGACAAGGCCAAGAAATGAGGAGGGCGATAGCGCTGACCGTGGCGGCCCTCGTGCTCGCAGGTTGCGGCGGCGAAAGCCACCAGGACCTCCGGGCGTGGATGAACGACCAGGGCAAGGGGGCGCGCGGCAAGCTCGACCCGCTGCCGCAGATCAAGTCCTACGATCCGTTCGCCTACAACGCGTTCGACCTGCCTGACCCGTTCAAGCCGCGCAAGATCGAGCCCACGAAGGGCGCCAGCAAGCTGTCCCCGGACCTGACCCGCCGCCGCGAGCCTCTCGAGGCCTTCCCGCTCGAGTCGTTGCTGATGGTCGGGACACTGGAGAAGAACAAGACGGTGTACGCGCTGGTGCGCACGCCGGAGCGGGACGTGTACCAGGTGCGCGCGGGCAACTACCTCGGCCAGAACTTCGGCGTCGTCACCGGGATCGGTGACAGCGAAGTGAAATTGAAGGAACTGGTGCAGGACGGAGCCGGCGACTGGACCGAACGATCGAGCACATTGCAGTTGCAGCAGGCCGATGCACGACCACAGGAGCGCAGACGATGAACGCCTTGACCGGCATCCCCACACCCCCCGCGGCGCGAACTTGGCCCCGGGGCTGGAGTGTCCTTCTGGCGGCACTTGGCGCTTGGCTCGTCGCGGGCGTCGCGATCGCGCAAACGGCCAACAGCCTTGAAGGCGTCACCGTTTCCAAGGCCAGCTCCGGACGTACCGTCGTGCGCTTCCAGTTGAAGAATCCGCCGGCCAATCCGCCCGCCACGTTCTCGATCCAGAGCCCGCCGCGCATCGCCCTCGATTTCCTCGACACCGCCAACGGTCTCGGTGCCACACAACGCACGGTGGACGAAGCCGCGCTGCGCAGTTTCAATCTCATCACCGCGGGCAATCGCACGCGCGTCGTGTTCAACCTCAACAAGCCCCAGACTTTCGAGACCGTCGTTGAAGGCAATGTCGTCGTCGTCACGCTCAACGACCAGGAAGCGGTCAAGCCGGGGTCCGATGCCGTACAGCGCTTCGCCGAGGCCAAGCCCGGCGAGACCCAGCATGCGCTGCGCGACATCGATTTCCGCCGGGGCAAGAATGGCGAAGGCCGCATCGTCGTCGACCTGTCGGACAGCTCCGCGGGCATCGATATCCGGCAGCAGGGCCGCACGCTGGTGGTCGATTTCCTCAAGACCAACGTGCCGCGCAACCTCGAGCGCCGGATCGACGTGGCCGACTTCGGCACGCCGGTGGTCACCGTCGAGACGTTCCCGCAGGGGTCCAACGCACGCATGGTGATCGAGCCACGCGGGCTGTGGGAACACTCGGCCTACCAGACCGACAACCGCTTCATCATCGAGATCAAGCCGATCCAGGAAGACCCGAACAAGCTGATCCAGGGTTCCCGCGGCGGTTACAAGGGTGAAAAACTGTCGCTCAACTTCCAGAACGTGGAAGTGCGCGCCGTGCTGCAGGTCATCGCCGATTTCACCGGCCTCAACATCATCACCAGCGACACGGTGCAGGGCAGCCTCACGCTGCGGCTCAAGGACATCCCGTGGGACCAGGCGCTCGACATCATCCTGCAGACGAAGGGCCTCGACATGCGCAAGAACGGCAATGTCGTGCTGATCGCGCCGCGGGAAGAATTGGCGCTGAAGGAAAAGCAGCAGCTTGAGAACGCCATCCAGATCGGCGAGCTTGAGCCGCTGGTGTCCGAATCGTTCCAGCTGAACTACATCAAGGCCTCGGACCTCGAGCGCCTGATCACCACCAATCGCCAGCAACAGTTCGGCGCGGGTGCCGGACAGACGGCCACCACGGGCGGCCAGGGCTCGATCCTGAGCCGGCGCGGCGTGGCCGTGGTCGATCCACGCTCCAATATCCTGTTCGTGCAGGACACCGCGCAACGGCTGGAGGAAGTCCGCCGCATCATCCGGCAGATCGACACGCCCATCCGGCAGGTGCTGATCGAGGCGCGGATCGTCATCGCCGGCGACAAGTTCAGCCAGCAACTAGGCGTGCGCTTCGGCCAGCAGACCGGATTCACGCTGAACAACAAGTACGCGGCGGGCTCCAGCGGTTCGCTC
>JANNNM010000059.1:0-1523 GCA_031398535.1 Betaproteobacteria bacterium
CTTCCAAAACTCTTCATTCACGGGACCGGCGACCGCATCATCCCGCATCCGATGAGCGACCGCCTGTTCGCCGCCGCGCGCGAACCCAAGCAGCTGCTCAAGGTTGAAGGGGGCGGCCACAGCAACATCGCATGGTCCGGATTCGACGGTTACCGTCAGGCGATCAGCGAGTTCGTGCGCGCCGCCCAGGCGCGCTTGCAGAATACCCACGCAACCCGTTAGAGGCGAACCTGCCCACCCGGACTGGCGCAGGCTCGGCGCGCGATGACTTCGACGCCGCCCGCGGTTGCGAGCAGCAATACATCCGCGCCGCGCAGCGCGAACAGCCCCACGGTGACCACGCCGGCGATCTGGTTGATCGTGGCTTCGAGCGCCACCGGGTCGGTAATCTTCAGGCCGCTGACATCGAGGATCAGGTTGCCGTTGTCGGTCGTGAACCCCATGCGCCAGGCCGGCTGCCCGCCCAGGTGCAGCAACTCGCGGGCGACGTAACTGCGCGCCATCGGGATCACCTCGACCGGCAACGGATACTTGCCCAGCACCGGCACCAGCTTCGACTGGTCGGCGATGCAGATGAACTTCGTGCCCACCGCCGCGACGATCTTCTCGCGGGTGAGCGCGCCGCCGCCACCCTTGATCATCGCGCCGTGCTCGGTCACTTCGTCGGCGCCGTCGATGTAGACGGGAAGCCGGTGCACGTTGTTCAACTCCTCGACCTCGATGCGGTGACCACGCAACAGGGCCGTCGACTTCTCCGAGCTCGACACCGCACCCTTGATCCGGTGCTTGATCTTCGCCAGCTCGTCGATGAAGAAGTTGGCGGTGGAGCCTGAGCCCACGCCCACCCATTCGCCGTCGACGACGTACTTGATCGACTCGCGCGCCACGGCTTGCTTCAGTTCGTCCTGGGTCATCATGGCCGCCGCGTCAACCGCGACCCCGGGGGCGGCGGTGGCACGAACCCCGGCTTGCCGAAGTCCACCCAGTTCACATACGTGGGAAACCACGACTGGCGCGTGTAGTGCGCGTCCCAGTAATCCTTGACGTTGAACGTGATCACGGGCGCATTGCGCAACGCAAATCGCTGGCTGAGGTAGCGCGCGTAGACAAAGCCCCGGCGGCGGCCGACGGCGACATCGCACCACTGGCGGTCTTCCGTGCAGCCGACGATGGAAAGTTCCGTGCGCGCCGGCAGCCATGACACCAGCGGGAACGCGCTGTTCGGCCCCGCGCGCAGGTTGACCGCGTCGCGCGTGCTGTCGAGATGCGCAATGGCGGGCAGGGGCAGCGCCAGCAGCAGGGCGATGAAAAATGCGTTGATGCGTCGAGACACCATGCGAAGCCTCCGTCGAAGGGACGGAATTTATCACGTCAACTGGTGGATAGCGTCCCGCTGCGCGACAGCAGGATGGCGATGCCGCGCGTGCCATCGAATTCGGAGAATACGATCGCGATGATGGCCGTGATCGGAATCGCGAGGAACGCACCGGGGATGCCCCACAGCGCGGACCACACGGTGAGGC
>JANNNM010000076.1:0-4345 GCA_031398535.1 Betaproteobacteria bacterium
GCCGCAATCGAACGAGCGCATCCGCAGCGCCGGCAATTTCGCGCGGATGAACAGCGAGTATCCAAGCCACGGACCATGGCGCTTCGCGATCAACCGCGTCGTCGGCGGCGATGCGGAGGCGGTGTCCGACGTCAGCGTCACCGATGGCGTGCAGAACGGCCGCGCGATCTCATTCTTCACCATTGCGCACGGCAAGATCGCGCGCATTGTCGAGTTCTGGCCGGAGCCGTTTCCCGCCCCTGCCAATCGCGCGCACCTGGTGGAACCGATCGCGCCTTGAACGCCCTGGTGCAGGGCGCGCAGCTCGTCGTCGTGTCGGGATGTTCCGGCTCGGGCAAGTCGACGCTGCTTGCCGCGTTGGCGGTGCAGGGCGAGGCGGTGGCGCCGGAACCCGGGCGCCGGATCGTGCAGCAGGAACTCGCCGCAGGCGGGGATGCGCTACCGTGGCGCAACGCGCAGCGCTTCATCGACAAGTGTGCACTGCTGGCCGATGCCAACTTCGACCGCCACGCCGCGCAGCCGCGGCGCACGTTCTTCGACCGCAGCCTGGTCGACGTGGCGGCGGCCGTGGCGCGGTCCGGACTGCAGGCGCCTGCCGTGCTGACGGTCGCCATGGCCACCAAGCGCTACGCGCCGTTCGTCGTTATGTCGGCGCCGTCGCAGGCGCTCTTTGCCACGGATGCCGAGCGTCGGCATGACTTCGGCGAAGCCGTTGCCGAGGACGATGCGCTGGTGCCCGCCTATCGCGACCGTGGCTACGACATCATCGACCTGCCGCAGCTGCCGGTGGCGCAACGCGCAGCCTTCGTGCTGGCTACCGTGAACGCGAGAGCGCGCGTTGCAGGCTGACCTGCGCCTCGCCTTGCCGGACGACGCCGCCACCATCGGCGTGTTGGCCACGCAGGTGTTCCTCGACACCTATGCGCCCAACGGTATCCGGCCGGTGCTGGCCGCCGAAGTGCTCGAGCGCTTCTCCGTTGCAGCGGTAGCGCAATTGCTCGCGCGGCCCGCCACGGTGTTCATCGTGGCGGAGGTTGCCGGGCACATGGTCGGATTCGTGCAGCTGACGCGCGGGGCCACGCATCAGGCGATAGGCCCCGGCAGCGCCGTCGAACTCGACCGGCTGTATGTGCTCCCGCGATTCAACGGCCGCGGCATCGGCACCGGCCTGCTGCAGCGTGCCCGCGCGTGGTCGACCGCGCAGGGCGCGGTCACGCTGTGGCTCACGGCCTGGGTGGGCAACCATCACGCGCTGGCGTATTACGCGCGGCGCGGCTTTGAAGACGTTGGCGCCACGACGTACACTTTCCAGGACGAAGATTTCGAGAATCGGGTGCTCGTGTTGCCGCTTGCAGCCGATGCCGCCCGCTAACGACGGAGTGCCACCATGTCCATTCCCCTGCCCGCCGGTCAGTATCGCTGCGAGGGTGCCTCCCTGGCCGGCTCCGAGTTCCGGGATGCCAGCCTCGAAGGCGCGACGTTCCACGACGTGAACCTGCGCCGCGCCCGCTTCCTTGACGTGGCGTTGACCGGTGCGACGATCCGCAACGCGTGCCTCGGCGACGTGACCATCGACGACGCCAATCTCGCCGGCATGCGCATCGAGGGCATCCTGGTCACCGACCTGCTGCGCGTCTATCGCGCCCAAGCCGGCACATGAGGACTGCGGAAGGGGGCCGCCGGCGCAGAGGGCGTGCCGCGTGGTGCGCGGTCGTCGGCATCACCGTGCTAATGGCGGGCCCCGCCCTCGGCGGTCCGTGCGATGCGCCGGCCCATCGCGCCTTCGATTTCTGGATCGGGGAATGGCAGGTACGCACGCCCGATGGCAAGGTGGCCGGCACCAACCGGATCGAGCGCGAGTACGACGGCTGCGTGCTGCACGAGCGCTACAGCACCGGCCGCGGTTACAGCGGCGAAAGCCTCAACGCCTACGATCCGGGACGCAAGGTGTGGCACCAGACGTGGGTCGATTCGACGGGCACGCTGTTGCTGCTGGAGGGCGGCGTGCGCGAGGGCCGGATGGTGCTGGAAGGGCAGACCACCGGCGCCGACGCAGTGGTGACAAGGCATCGGATCACGTGGACACCGAATGCGGACGGCACGGTGCGCCAGTTCTGGGAATCGACGGATGCGAAGGGCGCGTGGACCACGGCCTTCGACGGCACCTACGCGCGCAAGTGAAGGCAGGCGCGAGCGCGCCCGCCTTCACGCGCCGCGCCGCTACTCGAATTTCTCGCCCGACTCCTTCACCACCTTCGCCCACCGCGCCTTCTCGTCGCGGATGAACGTGCCGAACTCGGCCGGCGTGCCGGCACGCGGCTCGGCACCGGCGTTGACCAGCCGCTCCTGCATCTCCGGCGAGGCCAGGATCCCGGTGATGGTCTGATGGAGTTTGGTGATGATGTCGGGTGGCGTGCCGGCCGGCGCCACGATGCCCTGGAACGACCCGGTCTCAAAGCCGGGCAGGCCCGATTCGGCGACGGTGGGGATGTCGGGCGCCGCCGCGAAGCGCTTCGAACTGGAAATGGCCAGCGCCTTCAGCTTGCCGCCCTTCACCAGCGGGTAGGTGGCCAGCATGCCGTTGAACATCACGTCGGCCTGCCCGCCCGCCACGTCGGCGATCGCCTGCGCGCCGCCCTTGTACGGGATGTACGCCCACTTGATACCGGTGCGCAGCGCGAAGTCGACGCCGGCCAGGTGATTGGCGCCGCCGATGCCGGACACCGCGAAATTGAGCGTGCCCGGCTTCGACTTCGCCAGCGCGATCAGCTCCTTCACGTCCTTGGCGGGCAAGGCCGGATTGACCGCCAGCAGGTGCGGCGAGTACGCCACCATGATGACGGGCGCGAAATCCTTCACCGGGTCGAAGGGCAGCGCGGGAAAGATGCTGGGGCCAATCGCCAACGAGCCGATGTCGGCCAGCAACAGCGTGTACCCATCGGGCGGGGACTTCGCGACCATTTCGGCGCCGACATTGCCGGTGGAACCGGGCTTGTTCTCGACGATGACGGGTTGCCCCAGCACCGCGGTGATCCCGGGCCCCAGCGCGCGCGCCAGGATATCGGAGGTGCCGCCCGCCGGGTACGGCACGATGATCCGGATGGGCTTCGACGGCCAGGGTTGCGCCGTGGCCACCGCGGAACACAACACGCATGCGACCGCAGCGAGCAGCCGGAGACCCGCACTACGACGTGATCCTTGCATTGCTTCCCCCTTCGTTTTCGATTTTTATGTCGCGGCCCCTGCACGGGCTCGCCCGACGTAACCAGTCGATGCCGCTACGTGGCCGGCGCTGCATTGTAGACTTCGGCGGTCACGCTGGCGTCCCCGCGTGAGACGGTACGGCGGCGTCACTTTCGCCGGTTTCACGGCCCGACGGGCCTGCCTATGCATGCGCGCCTCGCTTGCCCTTGCCATCGAGATCGCCGCCACGTGCCTGCTCGGCATCATGGCCGGCTTCTTTTTCGCGTTTGCGATCGACGTCGTGCCGGCCATGACCCGGCTCGACGCCACGGCCTATATCACCATGCAGCAGTGGATCAACAGCGTCGTGCGCAACCTCACCTTCGGCGCCACCTACTTCGGCGCGGCGCTGCTGCCGTTTGCCGCCGCGGCAGCCGCCTTCTGGTGCGGCCGCCGCCGGGCCGGCGTCGCGTGGCTGGTGATTGCGCTGGTCTACTTCGGGGCCGTCTTCTGGATCACCCGTACCGTCAACGTGCCGATCAACAATGCGCTCGCCACCTGGCAGCCCGCGGCGCCCCCGGCCAACTGGCAGGACCTGCGCGATACCTGGAACCAGAGCAACCTGATCCGGGCCATGGCCGCGATCGGTTGTTTCATCAGCGCGGTCATCGTGATCACGCTGTCGCCGCCCATGACCGCCCGGGATGGAATTGCCCGCTGATCCGCCGGCATTGGCGCGCCCGTGCAACGCGAATCCGCCCCAATTTGCCCGCTGTGCAGGCCCGGTGCTGCTTGCCGGGGTGAAATGCCTTAACCTATGGTCTGTCCACGATAGCCCCCAAGGAGAAGTCCATTGGCAAAACCTAACTACGAATTTCAGAAACGCCAGCGCGATCTCGCCAAGAAGCAGAAAAAAGAAGAGAAGCGCAAAAAGAAGCTCGAGTCCGGCGAACCGGCCGAAGCCGCGCCGGAAGACGGCACCGAGCCTGCAGCCGACGCCGATCCTGTCGCGACCTTATCCGCCACGGCAGAAGCCGATTCCTGCCTACGGTCAAGGCAACCCGCCCGCCGGCGCGGCCATGACCCCGGTCAACGTCGTGGAGCGCCAGCTCGAGGCGTATAACGCCAGGGATCTCGATCTGTTCGTCGCCGAATTCAGTGA
>JANNNM010000116.1:0-4702 GCA_031398535.1 Betaproteobacteria bacterium
CGATGTTCGAGGCGACGCACGGCACGGCGCCGAAGTACGCCGGCAAGGATTACGTCAATCCGGGGTCCGAGATCCTGTCTGCCCCAGATGATGCTGGTCCATATGGGCTGGAAGGAAGCCGCCGCGTTGATCGAAACCAGCCTCGAGAAAGCCATTCTCGACAAGCAGGTGACGTACGACTTCGCGCGGCTGATGCCCGGCGCCACGCAGCTGTCCTGCTCCGCGTTCGGCCAGGCGATGATCGACCGGATGTAGATTGCACTGTTGTCGACGACAAAAGCCCGCCTTCCGGCGGGCTGTTGTTTGGGAGATCGGAAACAGGGCCTGGCCCCCTTTTCCGACAAAAAAGGCCCGCGCAAGCGCGGGCCTTTGAAAATGCATCGATCGTGGCCGATAAGGCCGCAACCGCGGGCGTCGAGCCCGATCAGGCGGCCTGGATGTTGGACGCTTGCTTGCCCTTGGGGCCTTGCGTGACCTCGAAGGAGACCTTCTGGCCTTCCTTCAATGACTTGAAGCCCGGCATGTTGATTGCTGAGAAATGTGCGAACAGGTCTTCGCCGCCGCCGTCCGGCGTGACGAAGCCGAAGCCCTTTGCATCATTGAACCACTTGACTGTTCCGGTTGCCATACTGCGTGTTCCTTTACGGTTTGATCGAGAAGTCCGGGTGCGGTCATCGGTGGGCGGGCGGGGAGGCGGGCGCCGTGGCGCCGCTGGTCCGTCCACGGCGGGATGAACCGTACGCCGAACAGACCATATTTACGCGTTTCGGCGCAAAGGCGTCAAGCGCCGCCGGAAACTGGTGCCGTCCTCTTGTAAAAACTGTTGCAATCATCAAACATTGACCCCACTTTCATCCGGAGTATCGTGGCAAACGATGAGCAACCAGCAGCAAACGGGCAATGTCCTCGAGGCCGAGAAGGCCAAGGTCAAGCCGCCGCCGTTGTACAAGGTCATGTTGCTCAATGACGACTACACACCGATGGACTTCGTCGTCGTCGTCCTGCAAACTGTGTTTGCCATGAGTCGCGAAAAAGCCACGCAGGTGATGCTGCAGATCCACCGGGAGGGCGTGGGCGTATGCGGCACCTTTACGCGCGAGGTAGCCACAGCCAAGGTCGAACAAGTGATCAATATCGCGCGCAAGCACCAGCACCCGCTACAGTGCACGATGGAGGAGACGTAGGCGTTATAGCCTGAAGGAGCCGGATGTTCCGGTGACCCGCAGGTGACGAAAGGATGAGGAAGGTCGATGATCGCGCAGGAACTTGAAGTCTCCCTTCACATGGCCTTTGTCGAGGCCCGGCAAAAGCAGCACGAGTTCATAACGGTCGAGCACCTGTTGCTGGCGATGCTCGATAACCCTTCGGCCGCCGAGGTCTTGAAAGCCTGTGGCGTCGACCTGGATGAGTTGCGCGGCGTATTGGCCGACTTCATCCAGGAGCACACGCCGCGCCTCGCGCCGCACTCCGACGCCGACACGCAACCCACGCAAGGCTTCCAGCGCGTCATCCAGCGCGCGATCCTGCACGTCCAGTCCTCCGGCAAGAAGGAAGTCACCGGCGCCAATGTGCTGGTGGCCATCTTCGGCGAGAAGGAATCGCACGCCGTCTATTTCCTCAACCAGCGCGGCGTCACGCGGCTCGATGTCGTCAACTACATCGCGCACGGCATCACCAAGACGCCGCAGCAGAAGCAGGAAAAGCCCGAGCCCAAGGTCGACGAGGAGGGCGGCAACGAAGCCCAGGGCGCTCTCGAGGCCTACACGCAGAACCTCAATTCGATGGCCAAGGCCGGCAAGATCGATCCGTTGATCGGCCGCGCGCACGAGCTGGAGCGGGTCATCCAGGTCCTCTGCCGCCGCCGCAAGAACAATCCGTTGCTGGTCGGCGAAGCCGGCGTGGGCAAGACCGCCATCGCCGAAGGCCTGGCGCGCCGCATCGTCGAAGGCGAAGTCCCCGATCTGCTGCGCGAATTCCAGGTGTATTCGCTCGACATGGGCGCGCTGCTGGCCGGCACCAAGTATCGCGGCGATTTCGAGCAGCGGTTGAAGGCGGTGCTGAAGCAGTTGGCCGACAGCCCCAAGTCCATCCTCTTCATCGACGAGATCCACACGATCATCGGTGCGGGTGCGGCATCCGGCGGCACGCTTGACGCCTCCAACCTGTTGAAGCCCGCGCTGTCGTCGGGCGCGCTGAAGTGCATCGGCGCCACCACGTACAACGAGTATCGGCAGATCTTCGAGAAGGATCACGCGCTGTCCCGCCGCTTCCAGAAGGTGGACGTGCCCGAGCCTTCGATCCCGGAAACCATCGAGATCCTGAAGGGCCTGAAGACACGCTTCGAGCAGCATCATGGCGTGAAGTACGCGCCGGCCGCGCTGACCAGCGCTGCCGAATTGGCGGCACGCTTCATCAACGACCGGCACCTGCCCGACAAGGCCATCGACGTCATCGACGAAGCGGGCGCGGCGCAAAAGATCCTGCCCAAGTCGCGACAGAAGAAGGTGATCGGCAAGACCGAAGTCGAGGAAATCGTCGCGAAGATCGCCCGTATCCCGGCAAAGAACGTGTCGTCCGACGACCGCAATTCGCTGAAGACGCTCGACCGCGACCTGCGCAATGTCGTGTTCGGCCAGAACAAGGCCATCGACGCGCTGGTGTCGGCCATCCGCATGGCGCGCTCCGGCCTCGGCAATCCGCGCAAGCCGATCGGCAATTTCCTGTTCAGCGGCCCCACGGGTGTCGGCAAGACGGAAGTCGCGCGGCAACTCGCGTACTGCCTGGGCGTGGAGTTGCTGCGCTTCGACATGTCGGAGTACATGGAGCGCCATGCGGTGTCGCGCCTGATTGGCGCGCCGCCCGGCTATGTGGGCTTCGACCAGGGGGGCCAGCTGACCGAGTCCGTCACCAAGCATCCGTACAGCGTGGTGCTGCTGGACGAAATCGAGAAGGCGCACCCGGACATCTTCAACATCCTGCTGCAGGTGATGGACCACGGCACGCTCACCGACAACAACGGGCGCAAGGCCGACTTCCGCAACGTGATCATCATCATGACCACCAATGCGGGCGCCGGCGAGCTCGCGAAGAGCACGATGGGCTTCACGGCCAACAAGCAGGCGGGCGACGAGATGGCCGAGATCAAGCGGATGTTCACCCCTGAATTCCGCAACCGTCTCGATGCCACGATCTCGTTTGCATCGCTCGACCACGACACCATCCTCAAGGTGGTCGACAAGTTCCTGCTCGAGCTCGAGAACCAGCTGCACGAGAAGAAGGTCGACGCCACGTTCACGCCGGCGCTGAAGGAGTTCCTGGCGAAGAAGGGCTTTGATCCGCAGATGGGCGCGCGGCCGATGGCCCGCCTGATCCAGGACACGATCCGCAAGGCGCTCGCCGAGGAACTGCTGTTCGGCAAGCTCACGGCGGGCGGCAAGGTCACGATCGACCTGGGCGACGACGAGAAGGTGAAGCTCTCCTTCGAAGAAGCACCGAAGGAAGTGGAGCCGGTGGCCTGATCTGCTACAGCAACAGCATCAGGACAAACGGCGCCGCGAGGCGCCGTTTGTTTTTTCGGGAAGTGCCGGGCGTTACGTCAGCGCATCCGCCCAGATGTTCTTCGCCCACGCAAACGCGTACTCGCCTTCGACGGCATTGGCGGCAGTGGACAAACCACCCGAGCCGGGCACCGTCACCAGCGTCTTCTTTTCCTTGTCGTACTGGTGCACGGAGCAGACGTGCGCGACATCCTTGTCGCTCATGAAGCTGTAGCACGTGTTGTTGATCGCCGGCGTGGGGTTGGGCGCGATACCTGCGAACGCATTGAGGATGGCGGCGGCCGCCACCTTGGCGTGCTGGTTGGCCATGTGCCCGGACTTGGGCATCGCCGGCGCAATCTGGATGGCGTCGCCCAGCACGTGGATCTTCGGCACCTTGATCGACTCGAAGGTGAGAAAGTCCACCTCGCACCAGCGATTGTTCGCCGTGATCACGCCGGCCTGCGCGGCGATGTTGCCCGCACGATGCGGCGGAATCACGTTGAGCACGCTGGCCTTGACGTCGTCGGCGGTCTCGAACTTGAGCGTCATCGTGGCGACGTCGACGTCGGTCAGCACATGGTTGGGCCGGTACTCGACGATGCCCTTGTAGTCCTCGTTCCAGGCCTTCATGAAGAGGCCCTTCTTCGACGTGACGTCCTCGTTGCCGTCGAGGACCAGCACTTTGCTGCGCGGCTTGGCGCGCTTGAAGTACCACGCCACCTGGCATGCGCGTTCATAGGGTCCGGGTGGGCATCGATACGGCGCGCGCGGAATCGAGATCGCGTACACGCCGCCATCCGGCATTGCTTCCAGCTGCCGACGCAGCGCCACGGTCTGCGGCCCCGCCTTCCAGGCATGCAGCACCTTCTCCTGCGCGGCTGCGTTGTTGAGGCCGGGCACCAGGTTGTAGAGGAAGTCGATGCCCGGTGAGAGCACGACGCGGTCGTAGCGCAGCTCCTGCTCGGTCGAGAGCCGGACCAGGCCGCGCTCCGTGTCGATGGCCGTGGCCGTGGCAAAGATCACCTTGATGCCGCGCTTGACGAGGCCGTCGTAGCTCACCGTGATGTCGGAGAGCTGCTTGCTGCCGCCCAGCACCAGGTTCGACAGCGGGCATGAGATGAACATCGGGTTGGCTTCGACCAGCGTGACGTCGAGGGCACCGT
>JANNNM010000149.1:0-1160 GCA_031398535.1 Betaproteobacteria bacterium
GGCGGCTCGAGCGTGATGCAGGATGTCTATCGCCGGATCGAAAAGGTTGCGCCGACGAACGCCACGGTACTGATCACTGGCGAATCGGGTACGGGCAAGGAAGTCGTCGCCCGCACCATCCACGACCGCAGCGAACGGGCCAGCATGCCGTTCGTCGCCGTCAATTGCGGGGCCATCCCTGGCAACCTGATCGAGGCCGAGTTATTCGGCTACGAGAAGGGCGCCTTCACCGGGGCTGCGCGCCAGCATCGCGGCTGCTTTGAACGCGCCGAGGGCGGCACGCTGTTCCTCGACGAAGTGACCGAAATGGCGCCGGAAATGCAGGTCCGGTTGCTCCGCGTGCTCGAGACCGGCCGCTACACGCGCGTCGGCGGCGAAGAGGAATTGCGTTCGCGGGTGCGGGTGCTGGCCGCCACCAACCGCGATCCGCAGCAGGCCGTGCTGGACGGCAAGCTGCGCGAGGACCTGATGTACCGGCTGGCTGTGTTTCCGATTGCACTGCCTGCGCTGCGGGTACGCGATGGCGACGCCGAGCTCCTGGCCGAACGTTTCCTCGCTCAGCACAACGACGACGAAGGGACCAGCCGCACCTTTTCGCGGCAAGCCGTCGCCACGATCCGCACGCATCGCTGGCCCGGCAATGTGCGCGAACTGAAGAATGCCGTGCATCGCGCCTTCATCCTGGCCGACGATGTCGTCGAGCTCGATTTTGCAGGCCTCGCGTGCGCGGAGCCGGTGGGTGAATGCCTGCGCGTGCCGGTCGGCACGCCGCTGGCCGAGATCGAGCGGCAGGCCATCTACGCGACGCTCGACCTCTGTGAAGGCAACAAGCGTCGCTGTGCCGAGATGCTGGGGGTGAGCCTCAAGACCCTCTACAACCGCCTCAACGAATACCACGGCGGACCGGCCAACGTCACCGTGCTGTGAAGACGCCAGAGTCCCCGACCCCCCGACCCCATTGTCAACCATCACGCGCCCACGCCCATGATCCGGATCCTCATTGCCGACGACCACGCCATCGTGCGTGCAGGCCTGAAGCAGTTCATCGCCGACCAGAGCGACATGCAGGTAGCCGGCGAGGCCGCCACGGGCAGCGAAGCCATCTCGCTGGTGCGGGCCGGCGAGTTCGATGTCGTGCTGCTCGACATCTCGATGCCGGA
>JANNNM010000174.1:0-11742 GCA_031398535.1 Betaproteobacteria bacterium
GGTGCGAAGGGGTACTCATTCAGTGGATACGATACATCCTTGCCACTTGAGATGTACCTGCACCCGCATTCCGCAGTGGGCGCCGCACGCCTCCTGTCGGCGACGAAGAAGAAGCAGCAGCTTGCCCGCGCGTACACGCGCGAGATCGTGCACATGCGCAAGCACTATGCAGACGAGTTCAAAACGGTAACCATCTCGGCGGCCAGCGGCCTCGTCAAGCCCGCGAAGCGCGCGGCCAACACGCCCGCGACGCGGGGCAACGCGCGAACGGGCGCCAAGCTGCGGGGCAAGAGCGAACCGCGCCGTACGCGCTGATCAGGCGTCAACGATGGCGCGCGAATTCATGCTGCGATATCGCGGTGCCCTTGCCGTCGCCATCCTCATCAACATGATGGCAGGCTGCGACGACGTCGCGACGGTGCGCAATGCCGATTTCGCCGGCCCGGTCGATCTCGGCGACGGCCGCGCCATCTACATGGAGTGCCGTGGAACCGGGACCCCGACAGTGGTTCTGGTATCGGGTCTAGGCGAGCGCGCCGACAACTGGATGCGCCTGCCCACCCCTGCACCGGCGGACGGGGCGGTCTATCCGGCGGTGGCCGGGTTCAGCCGCGTGTGTGCCTATGACCGGCCGGGCACCGCGACGGATACCGCAACCGGCTTCGAGTTGAGCCGTTCGACGCAGGTGCAGCGTCTGGCGACTGTAGGTGACTCGGCCGCCGACCTGAACCTGCTGCTGACCGCATCGGGCGAAGCCGGACCGTATGTCCTCGTCGGTCATTCGCTGGGCGGCCCCATCATCCGGCTCTATGCCGCCCATCACCCGGACAACGTCGCGGCGCTCGTGCTCAACGACGGCTTGAGCGAAGACCTCGGTGTCGGCCTCACCCCCGAACAGATCACGAACTTCGAGAAGCTCAACGACCCGGCGGCGCAGGGCCGCCCGGCAGGATCGGAAAACACGTTCTTCAGCGCAGCCGTCGTCCCGCTGCTGCGGGCCGCACGGCCACCACCGCGGGTTCCGACGATCGTGCTCACCGCCGACATCTGGCCGGTGACGGCAGAAGCCATCGCCACAGGCGCATTCCCGCCGTTCGTGACACTGGCCTTCTCGGATGCGCTATGGGCGTCGCAACTCGTGGCGCAGGACATGATGGCGGCGAAACTGCCGGGCGCCCGGCACATCACCACCACGCACGCTACCCACTACATCCACATCGACAACCCCGGCCTGGTGATTGGTGTGATCCGTGGGGTCGTCAACGATGTGCGCGCGGTGAAAAGCGGGCCGGCGCCTGGAGGTTGAGCCTCATGAGCCATAGTCGCGTGCATCCATGGTGGCAGGCGGTACTGAAGTCATGGGGATCAGGGATCGCGCCACCGCGTCGGCCACCGCATTAATGACGGTGGAGCGCTGGTCGACCACGCCCATCACGGTATTGGCGGTCTGGTAGACATCGAACTCCGCGTACAACTTTCCTGTGGCGTCCGTGATCCGCACCCGCACGATCATCTTGCTGCCGTTCGTGCCGAAATCGGTCACCTCGAGCTGGAGCGTCACCGGCACACCGCCGTCCGTCGGTTGCCGCAGGCGCGCAAGCACGGCGCTCTGCAGTTGATCGAGATCCGCCGGCGTGAAGCGCCGGACGGCAGACGTCGCGGCGACGCGTTCGTAGGCGAGCTTGCCGGCGGCATCCTTGTCGAGTCGCTGGCGGGACACCATGGTCGTCGAGTTCGTTGCGCACGACGCCAGCACGAAGACCGCGACCAGCAGGCAGAGGATGGACGTCGTGCGCATGGGTTGCTCCGGCGGGGACGATGTCTCGTTCGAACGTAGCTCGACCGAAGGTAGACGCGGGCTCATGAATCTCGCTGTGCAGCGTCGGGGGTCCGGCCGAGCTGCGCACGCAAGGCGCTGACCATTTCAGGCTCGCCGCGGATATGGAAGAACGTCCCCCCATCGTCCGTGCGCTCCTCCAGTACCTCGAAGGCATCAAAGATGTTGCTGCGCAGCTTCTGCTCCGACCACCCGACAAACACTTCAGCGTCGACGAGGTCGCGCCGGAAGAACTCCAGCAAGGCCGCACGCAGTTTCTGCACGTCGCTGTCGCGCCGCGCACTCAGCACCATGCAGCCGGGATACCGCGCGCGCAGCCTGGCTTCCATGGCGGCCTGGGCTTCCGTGTCGCCGACACAATCGATCTTGTTGAAGACGTGAATACGCGGCACCTCCTGCGCACCGATCTCGTCCAGTACGTCGTTGGTGACCGCCAGTTGCCGTTCGAAGCCGGGATCGCTGGCGTCGATGACGTGGAGGAGCAAAGATGCCTCCTTCGCCTCCTCCAGCGTTGATTTGAACGAGGCGACAAGGTCATGCGGCAGATTCTCGATGAAGCCGACCGTGTCGCTGAGCAGGACTCTTGGCACGCTCTGCGGATGGAGCGCGCGCACGGTGGTGTCGAGGGTCGCGAAGAGCTTGTCGGCGACCAGCACCTCGCTTCCGGTCAGCGCTCGCATCAGCGTCGACTTGCCGGCGTTCGTGTAGCCCACCAACGCCACCCGTGCCAGTCCCTGGCGCCCCTGCCGCCGTGCGCGCTGGGTCTTGCGCTCGACATCCATCGCCGCGATTTCCTGCTGCAGCTCCTTGATGCGCTCGCGGATCTTCTGCCGGTCAAGCTCGCTATGGGACTCGCCGGCGCCCCGGCCGCCGGTGCCGCTGCGCTGCCGCCCCTTCGGCCCCGCCAGCTTGGCCGCTTCACGGAGCCGCGGCCCCAGATAGCCGAGGCGCGCGATCTCCACCTGGGCGCGCGCCGCAGGCGAGCGCGCATGCCGATGAAAAATTTCCAGGATGACCGTGGTGCGGTCCATCACTTCGCAGCCGGCCTCGATCTCGAGGTTGCGCGC
Organism: Betaproteobacteria bacterium; assembly: GCA_031398535.1. Classification (GTDB taxonomy): domain Bacteria; phylum Pseudomonadota; class Gammaproteobacteria; order Burkholderiales; family Casimicrobiaceae; genus VBCG01. The sequence goes on from JANNNM010000174.1 coordinate 2,905, forward strand.
CTGCGACGGCGAAATTTCATGGTCGACGAGGATGACATCGGCCTGGCGAGTCTCCGGATCGGCGGCGGATTGCACCGCTTCCTTCGCTCGGGCCGCGCCACTCTTCGTGGCTCGCTTGACGCTGGCAGGCTCGGCGTCGGGATCCGATTCGAGTTCGCCTTCCACGAAGCGGCGCAACTCCTGCCGCTTGCCGACCCCGAGATAGCCGGTGGTGTCGAACGAGGTGCGCTTCTGCGTGAACGTGCCGACGATGTCGAAGCCCAGCGTCTTGCCCAGGCCGCGCAATTCGTTGACTGACAATTCGAACTCGATGTCGCTTACGCCCGGCAGTTGTACGGCAGCGATGACGGCACGTATGGGGGTTGCTTTTGCTTCACTTCGCATGCGCAGATGGTACCTTTTCGTGGCTGTCCCTGCGCCTTGTAGCGCCGTGGACGCCCGTCATCGTTGCAGGCATGGCGTCACGCAGCCAATGGGCTGGCGCGGTTGCGCAGGCGCGACATCAGTGCCGGACGACAATATCTTGCCGGAAGCCGCGCGCCGCTGACGGTAAGCCCACAGCGCCAACGCGATGATCGTTCCGCCCGGCAGGATGAGTTCGATTGCGACATAAGGCCCGAGCGAACGCATCCAATGCCGGACACGCGCGACGCCACTGCGAATCGTGCTCGACCAATCACGCCACCTGCCGTCGTTGACGGCATCACGCGAAACAAGCGGCGGCCGCGCAACGCAGGGCATCGGGGACGTCGTATCGGAAGCGTCGACGGGTTCGGCGAAAGCTACTGGGATGTTCATTTTGTTCTTTCATATATTGCCCAGGCACTCATAGCCTAGGCAACAATCAACCCAAAAAAATTCACGCGTTGTTGAGCATGCGCAGCAGGTAGCCTTCCAGCTGCTGCGCTTCGTTGGCACTGAATCCCTCGAGCATCCGGTTGAGAACTTTCATCCCTGCGGCGCGGAGCTTGGGGACGACGTCCCGGCCTTCGTCGGTGAGTTCAAGCTGAAACGTGCGCCGGTCATCCGGCTTGGGCACGCGGCGCACCAGGCCCCGCCGTTCGAGCCGGTCGAGCATTCGCGTCATTGCGCCGGGGTCGTACGAGATGCCTTTGCACAGGTCCGACGCGGAGCCGCACTCGCCGTGCGCCAGCGACATCAGGATGACGTACTGGGCGGCGGTGATGTCGAGCGGCGCCAACTCGGCCTCGAACGCGGCCCCCATCGCGCCCTTCACCTTGCCGAACAGGCTGCCGACGCCGCGCTGCGGGTCGTACGACCTGGCGTCGTAGATCGGCTTGTGGGTTGCAGTGGCAGTCGTCATGGTGAATCCATTATAGTTGCCCAGGCAATGGTTGTCAAGGCTATCTTCATGGCCAATGCTGGTCGGGCCACCCAACGCGCCATGCGCTTCGACAGATCCATTGGGGCCCTGACCGTCAGGCGTACCTTACGGTTCCGTGGATCGCGAACTGACTGCAGCGAAGTCTAGTGGCCGACAATGTGACGGCTTCGCGCATTTCGGCGCGGGCGCCTGCGCGGTGGATCCGGGAAAGTCGCCGATGTTTCCAAGGTTGTTGCTGCGCCTGCATGCCGCAGTCGCTGTCGCGATGCTCGTTGGTGCATGCGACAACAGTGCCAGCATCCGCGGCGATCTCTCCGCCACGGTCGCGATATCGCCCACGCGCAAGATCTACATCGAATGCCGCGGAAACGGGTCACCCACCGTCGTTCTTGTCGCAGGCCAGCGCGGCTCCGCTGCGGACTGGAGCATCACGGCATCCCGGATGGAACCGCCACAGCCGGCCGTGTTGGGGGAGGTCGCCCGATTCACCCGCGTGTGCGCCTATGACCGGCCGGGCACACCGGTGGGCGAGTCCTTCAGCCGCAGCGACCCGGCGCCCCAGCCCACCTCGGCGGCAGCGGCCACGGCCGACCTGCACGCATTGCTTCAATCCGCCGGCGAGGGCGCGCCCTATGTGATCGCGGGCCACTCCGCGGGCGGCACGGTGGCGCGCCTGTACGCCAGCACCTATCCGGACGAGGTGCGCGGCATGGTGCTGGTCGACGCGCTCGCCGAAGGGTTGCAGGATGCGATGACACCTGCGCAATGGGTCACGCAACGCATCCTGCTGGAAGGCGATCTCACCGAAAGCCTGCGCGAGTATCCCGATATCGAGCGCTTCGATGCCGACGCCACGTTCGCCCAGCTGCGTGCCGCGCCGCCACTGCGACCGATGCCGCTCGAGGTCCTTTCGTCCGATGCATCGATCGGCCAGCAGGTGATGGACATGGCGGCCAACGGCCAGTTGCCTGCAGGCGTGCCTGCCGACTTCGGCTACGTGACGGAAAGCGCGCAACGCGTTGCGCAGGCCAGGCTTGCGGCACTCGTACCCGGCGCGCGGCATATCAAGGACACGAAGAGCGGCCACAACATCCATCACGAGCAGCCGCAGCTTGTAGTGGCGGCGATCCGCGATGTTGTCAACGCCGCGCGCGCGATGCGCACCACGCTTGCCCGGTAGGCCGTCGGCCGCGGTCTACTCGCGCGGCACCGGCGCGCTGCCTTCCTGCGACGAAGCCAATTGCGCGCGCCGTTTCTGCTGACGCTCGCGGATCTTGCGCATGATCTCCCGTGGGCTGAGCGGCAGCAGAATCGCCGGACCGGGAATCATCCGGTCCAGCAGCCGGTCGTTATCGAACCACTCGTGCTTGACCACCGCCAGGACGTGCAGCGCGATGACGGCAAGAAGAACGCGCGCGGTTGCATGGCCGATGAGGATGCAGATGCGGTTGACCCCGGCCCAGGGCTCGTGCCCGGCCGCCAATGACACGCCGTAGAACACGATGGGGTCGCCGCTCGCGACCCAGCCCAGGGTCCCGGCAATGCCGTTGACGACCAGCAGCGCATAGATCAGCAGGTGAACCCATTCGGCGATCCGCGACTGCACTTCGGGCATCGGCGCAGGCGTGGGCGGATGCAGCATCCGCCACCAGACCCGCACCAGCACCAGCGCGAACACCGTGACGCCGATGGATCGGTGGAAGTTGAGCTCGACGAGGCGCTGGATCTCGTCGACCCGCATCAGCAGGAAGCCGTCGACGAAAAGAAACGCGATGCCGGCGGCCACCACCCAATGCAGCAGCATCGAGAACTCGTTGTAGCGCCGGACTCGTCGAAAGAATTGCACGGATGCGCTCTGCTTGTTGGGACTGTTGTGCGGGTACTGTACTGCCCGCGGCGCCGCATGTCATCCATCCGGCCATGGCGGGCACGCATCGACGGCAAACGGCCTGCCGCGTGGACTTGCCCACGTTTGACGGTTGCTTCTCCTACGTCCTGTTGCGCCCATGCCTACAGGCAATTCCTCAATCGGCGTGCACTATGGAACGCATCTTTGAGGAGAAGGCCATGTTCGACGTCTTACCCCCGCGCCAATGCAGACGTGCTCGCCGCCATTGGCTCGGCTATCCCGCGCGCGTTGTCCTGATGATCGCAACGATTGCGGTACCCACCGCCGGCATGGCCGCGCCGCAGGAACGCCCGGCGCCGGCCGCCCAGTCCGCTAGGTCGAACCCGACTTCGACACCGCTCCTCACGGCGGGCGCCCGCGGCGAAGCGGTGGTTCGGGCGCAGGTGCTTCTTGATCGCGCCTGGTTTTCGCCCGGCGAGATCGACGGGATCTTCAGCGACAACATGCGGCGCGCGGTCGCGGCGTTTCAAAAGGCGAATGACCTGCCAGGCTCCGGGAAGATCAACAAGGCGACATGGGAAGCCCTGGGTGCAGGCAAGGGCCCGGCGCTGGTGCAATACACGGTGACGCCCCAGGATGTCGCCGGACCCTTTGAGCGCATACCCGCGGACATGATGGAACGCGCGAACCTGAAGCGTCTCGGTTACGAGAACGAAGTGGAAGGATTGGGTGAGAAATTCCACGCCAGCCCGCAGCTGCTGCGCACGTTGAACAAGGGGAAGACGTTCAAGGCCGGAACGGAGATCACCGTGCCGGACGTACTGGCGGCCAAAGCGCCCGGCAAGGCGGCGTCCATCCTGGTGATCAAGGGCGGCCATGTGCTTCAGGCGCTTGATCGCGAGGGGCGTGTGATCGCCCATTTTCCTGTCAGTATCGGAGGACCGCGCGATCCACTGCCGCTGGGCAAACTGAAAATTGCCAACGAGGTGAACGACCCCGTGTTCACGTACGACCCCGCGTTGCTGTGGGATGCCAAGAAGACCTATTCCAAGGTCGATATCGCCGCTGGTCCAAACAATCCGGTGGGGTCGATCTGGATCGGTCTCAGCAAACCCCACTGGGGCATCCATGGAACGCCTTCGCCATCCAAGGTCGGACGGGAGGAGACCCACGGCTGCCTGCACCTGACCAACTGGGACGCAGCCCGCGTATCGACATTGGTGGCGCCGGGCTTTGTCATGGACGTGCAGGCGAAGTGATGCGGGCGCGGGCTGCCTGGCGCATCGCGATCCTGCTGCTCGCGTTCGCACCGTGGTACGTGTCTGCCGGCGATGTCCCGGAAATCGACGCTGCGTCGAAACTGCTGTCATCCCGCAATCTGCTGATTCCTGTTCACGGCGTGTCACGCGCGATGTTGCGCGACACCTTCGCTGAACTCAGGGGCCTCAAGGTGCACGAGGCCATCGATATCGCCGCGCCCCGCGGCACGCCCGTCGTTGCCACCGACGACGGGCGCGTGGTGAAGCTGTTCACAAGCGTGGCCGGCGGCCTCACGGTCTACCAGTTCGATCGCGACGAGCACTTCGCGTACTACTACGCCCATCTCGACTCCTACGCCGACGGGTTGCGTGAAGGTGCGATGCTGAAACGCGGCGAACTGATCGGTTATGTGGGGAGTACCGGCAACGCGGCGTACGACGCGACCCACCTGCACTTCACGATCTACCGGCTTTCGCCTGGCAAGGAGTGGTGGAAAGGCGTTTCGATCAATCCCTATCCGCTCCTCGGCGAACGATGACGCAGGATGGAGCATGGAGGCCTATGCCTCTGCACCCCGCCGCACCAAATGGTCGACGAGGCCTCGCGCCGCCGGCTGCAGGGTTTCGAATTTCTGGAAGAATATCGCGAAGCGACGGGCGGCCCAGGCATTCGTCAGCGGTATCACCCTGATGCCATGAAGCTTCATGTAGACCGTGGCCACCTCCACCGGGACCACGCTGATGCCGAGGTTGGCAGACACGACTCGAAACCCTGCGTCGAAGCTGGAGACAATCACCCGATAGGAGATCGTTTTCCCCGCTCGCGCGGCCGCCTTGTGCAACATCGTGTGCACCGCCGTCGTTGGCGGCAAACCGACGTGCTCGTAATCGAGGGTCTGCTCGAAACGCAACGACTTCTCTTTCGCCAAGGGATGCGTCGGGTGTACGGCCAGCGCCAGCCGATCGCTGCGGTAGGGACGCTGCGCCAGTCCCATCGCATCCACGCTGTTCCAGCACACGCCTACTGAAGCAGTCCCTTCGCGCAGGTGGCGCACCAGGTCGCTTGAGTAGCGCTCTTCCACATCGATCCGGATGTTGCTGTTGGCAGGTTCGCGCATGAACGACGCGATATCGTCCAGCAGTGACTCGGCAATGGCGGACGCCGTGGCAATCAGCCGGACGTGTCCCGTCACGCCCGCGCTGAATCCAGTGGCATCCTGGACCAGGCGGTCGACCGTGAAGAGTACGTTTCGCGCGTGTTCGAGTACCGATTCGCCTGCCGCAGTAGGCTGCACGCCCCGCCTCGAGCGCAACAACAGGGGTGACCCGAGGTCCGCCTCCAACTGAGCGATGCGCTTGCTGACGGCAGAGGGCTCGATGTGCTCGTCTTCTGCGGCGCGCGCCATGTTCTGGCGGTCACACACCGCCACGAACAGCCTAAGCGTCTTCAGGTCGATATCCCGCATGCGTCGCCCGACCGTCATATCAGTGTTTCCCGTCTGGAATGATAGTGGTTCCAAAATACCACTATATAGCCAACGCGGAATCACTAATAGTGCCGCAGTGTCGCGCAGGTCGATCCCATTGCGGAGTTGGCATGTCCCGGTATCCCTCCCACGTCGTGGTACGCGAAGTCGGCTTGCGCGACGGCCTTCAAAGCATTCAATCTATCCTGAGCACCGCGCAGAAGGTGGAATGGATCCGCGCCGCCTATGACGCCGGCCAGCGGGAAATCGAAGTCGGATCATTCGTGCCGGCGCGCCTGCTGCCGCAACTCGCCGACACGGCCGATCTGGTGGTCTACGGCAAGTCGCTGCCGGGGCTCGTGGTATCGGTCCTCGTCCCCAACCTCAAGGGCGCCGAGCGCGCCATCGGCGCGAAGGCGGATGTCATGCTCGTGCCCCTGTCCGCAAGCCATGCGCACAGTGTCGCCAACCTTCGCAAGTCGCCCGACGAGGTCGTTGCCGAAGTTGCGCGCATCCGGGCCGCGCGCGATGCGTCAGGATCCGCAACCCTGATCGAAGGGGGCATCGGCACGGCGTTTGGCTGCACGATCCAGGGAGACGTCGAACCCGCGGAAGTACTGCGTTGCATGCAGGCCTTGCTGGACGCCGGGGCCGACCGGGTGAGCATTGCAGATACGGTGGGTTACGCGGGCCCGGCGGCAGTACGCGAACTCTTCGAGAACGCTCGGAAGATTGCAGGCGAGCGCTTCTGGTGCGGACATTTTCACGACACCCGCGGGCTGGCGTTGGCCAACATCCATGCGGCGCTGGAAACAGGTGTCGCCCGCTTCGACGCCACGCTTGCCGGCATCGGCGGCTGCCCGCATGCGCCCGGGGCCAGCGGCAATGCATCCAGCGAGGACCTCGCCTTCATGCTGCAAAGCATGCACATTGAAACCGGCATCGACATCGAACTCCTGCTGCAGCTTCGCGCCAAGGTGGCCGGCTGGCTGACGAATGAGACTCTGCATGGCGCGTTATGGCGATCGGGTCTTCCCCGGCGTTCGTCTGTCGCCACCGGCACCTTGCAACACCCGGCGAGTGCATGAATACGACGGCCGACAACACGCGCAACGGCCTGCCGCTGGATGGCATTCGCGTCATCGAATTCACGCACATGGTCATGGGCCCGACCTGCGGGATGATTCTTGCGGACCTGGGTGCGGAGGTGATCAAGATCGAGCCTCCCGGTGGCGACAAGACCCGCACCCTGCCGGGGCTGGGCATCGGCTTCTACCGAACCTTCAATCGCAACAAGAAGAGTGTCGTCCTCGACATCACGACACCGGCAGGTCGCGCCACGGCGGTGGAACTGATCGGGACCTGTGACGTGATGCTGGAGAACTTCCGGCCGGGACTCATGAAGTCACTGGGACTCGACTACGCCACGCTCGCCAGGATCCATCCGCGCCTGATCTACGTGTCGCACAAGGGCTTCCTGCCTGGTCCGTATGAGAATCGACTGGCACTGGATGAAGTGGTGCAGATGATGGGTGGCCTGTCATACATGACCGGCCCCAAGGGACGCCCCCTGCGCGCCGGGACATCCGTCAACGACATCATGGGCGGCATGTTCGGCGCGATCGGCGTGCTGGCTTCGCTGCGAGAGCGCGAGACAACAGGACGGGGCCAGGAAGTGCAGAGCGCGCTGTTCGAGAACTGCGTGTTCCTGTCGTCGCAGCACATGCAACAGTTCTCGATGACGGGCGAGCCGCCGCCCCCCATGCCGTCCCGCGTTTCGGCGTGGGGCGTGTACGACGTCTTCACGCTGGCCGACGGCGAGCAGCTGTTCATCGGCGCCGTCAGCGACAAGCAATTCGTGACGCTGTGTGAAGTGATCGGCGCACCCGACCTGCTGGCGGACCCCGCCCTGTCCGACAACGCCAAGCGCGTGGCAGTGCGTCCGGACCTGTTGCTGCGCCTGGGGGAGGTGCTGCGACATCACAAGGCGGACGCGTTGTCGGCCATGCTTGAAGCGGCCGGCATTCCCTATGCGCCGATCGTGCGGCCCGAGCAGCTCATCAATGACCCGCATCTGCGCGCCAGCGGTGGGGTGGTTTCCATGGACACCGGTGAAGGCAGCACCACGGACGTCGTGCTGCTGCCACTCACCCTTGACGGTCGGCGTCCGGGTGTGAGGCAGCCGTTGGCGCGCATTGGTGAGCACACGGAAGAGGTGCTCTCCCGACTGAAAGACCCGGCGCGAGTCGAAACATCTATCTAGGAGGATTCAACGATGATTTCCAGATTTTCCAGGTCAATGCGTGTGCTTGCCCTAGCCGCGCTTGCATGCACGGGAGTCGCTACCGCGGCAGACAAGCCGTTGCGCGTGATCCTGCCCGTGAGCGCCGGGTCAGGCGTCGATTCAATCGTGCGTGCCACCAGCCCCTCGCTGGTGAAGGCGTTGGGACAGCCCATCGCCGTGGAGAACATGCCGGGTGCGGGCGGCATCACCGGAACCAGCGCCATTGTCCAGGCGGCACCTGATGGAACGACCATCGGCGTGATCTCCAATAATCACGCGGTCAATCCCAGCGTGTTCAAGTCGCTTCCGTACAACTCGCTCACCGACATCGCGCCGATCTCGGTGGTGGGTGAAACGCCATTCGTGCTGGTCGTCAATCCCGCCAAACTGCCGGTCAAGGACGGCAAGGAGCTGCAGGCGCTGCTCAGGGCAAACCCCGGCAAGTTCAACTACGCATCATCGGGAAACGGCACCATCATTCATCTGGCGGGCGCCATGTTCGTGGATGCAGCGGGCATAGAGGTGCAGCACATTCCCTACAAGGGCACAGGCCCGTTGATGTCGGACCTGATCGGCGGTCAGGTGGACTTTGGCGTCGTGGCCTTGCCCGCCGTGCAGGGACACCTGAAGAGTGG
>JANNNM010000287.1:0-2837 GCA_031398535.1 Betaproteobacteria bacterium
CGCGGGCACTGCTCGACATCGAAGACCCGCGCGTCGTCCCGATCATCCGTGACCCGCAAAAGGCGGCCGAGGATGCGGATGCGGTCTTCTACTTCCCCGGCTGCGGCTCGGAGCGCCTGTTCGGACAGGTCGGCCTCGCCACCCAGGCGATGCTCTACGAGGTCGGCGTGCAGACGGTGCTGCCGCCCGGCTATCTCTGCTGCGGCTACCCGCAGACCTCCGCTGGCAACCACGACGAGGGCCAGAAGATCACCACGTCGAACCGCGTGCTGTTCCACCGCGTGGCCAACACACTCAACTATCTCGACATCAAGACCGTGATCGTGTCGTGCGGCACGTGCATGGACCAGCTGCAAAAATACGAGTTCGACCAGATCTTTCCCGGCTGCCGGCTGCTCGACATCCACGAGTACCTGATGGAGAAGGGCGTGAAGCTCGAAGGCATCAACGGCACGCGCTACATGTATCACGACCCCTGCCATACGCCGATGAAGACCTACGCGCCGATGGCCGTGGTCAAGGGCCTGATGGGCACCGACGTGGCGCTGAACGACCGCTGTTGCGGCGAATCCGGCACGCTGGCGGTGACGCGGCCGGACATCTCCACGCAGGTGCGGTTTCGCAAGGAAGAAGAAATGCGCAAGGGCGCCGGCAAGCTGCGCGTGGATGGATTTGCCGGCGACGTGAAGGTGCTGACGTCATGCCCGTCGTGCCTGCAGGGACTGTCGCGCTTCAACGATGATTCGGACACCCAGGCCGACTACATCGTCGTCGAGATCGCGCGCAACCTGCTGGGCGCCAACTGGATGGCCGACTACGTGGCGCGGGCCAATGCGGGCGGCATCGAGCGCGTGCTGGTCTGAGCGCGGCTAGGCGGTGCCTGCGGGACGCCGCGGACCGGCCTCCGGCAGCCACGCACCGCACGGCAAGCCGAACTCCGGTGCGGCCGCGCACCGGACCACCGGCAGGCGTTCCGCCAGCGATTCGACCACCTGCGATTCAATGCCCGGTGCGTACCGGACGATCCAGGGGGCGCACAGCACCGTCATCACGTAGAGCCCGGCCACCATGGCCGCCGTGTGGAAATTACGGGGCAGGGGGCGCGGCGTGCAGGGGAAGCGCAGATTCGCTGCGGAGGCTGACATCGTGTCCATCGTCATGCTCCTTGTACCGGCCGCCATGCCGGCAACGTTCGCGATCCAAAAATGCCCGCAGGGGCGGCCGGGAGCGTTCCGGATCGGGGGACTCGTGTCGGCTTCGGCAGGTCCCTGCGGGTGGAGGCAACCTCGGGTCGGCTGCGCAGGGTTCGGGTGTCCTGAACCTGCCCTTCCGTGCGTGCCGACCTGAGCCCCAAGGCTAGGCGCGTTGGCGGGGGCGGGCTGCGGAGGAATCAACGCCCGGGAACGCGAATATTCGCGTGCCGGGGCCAGCAGTCGGGCCGCAAGGTCGGCGTCGCGTGCTTTGTGCTATAACTTGGTGCGGCAACTTGCGGTCAACACCATGAATTTCGCGACCATCGGCAACGTGATGTCCGGCCAGGTTCAACGCGCCGTGATGCACGCCTACCCCGGCAGGAGCTCCTGATGCAGGACACGGCTTCGCCCGTATTGGCCCCACCGACCGCGGACCCGCAGCCGTCGCTGGCCTTTGCCGATGCCGATGGCGCCAAGCGCTGGGCCAAGTCGCTGCTGGTCACCGGCGTCACGCCGCTCTACTTAGCCATCCACGGCCAGCTGCGCGCGTTGTCCGGCGCCGATTTCACGCCGCGCGAACGCGCGACGATCGCCGAAGTGATGCGCGACCAGGTCGCGCACCTGCATACCGAACTCGCGCGCCGCTATGCCGGCAAGCCGCAGCCCGCGTCCGACCGCGAGAACGAAGCCGCCGAGCAGGCATTGTCGTTGTGGCAACTGCTGTGGGAGCAATACTCCGCGTGCCTGAAGCCGCTGCTGGAAGGCGACGTCGAATTGCAGGGCGTCAAGGCCAAGCTGCTGCAGCGCGGACTCTATGTCGGCAAGCAGCTCGTGATCGTCTACGGCCTCGCGCGGCGCGTGCCGCCTGCGTCGCTGTGGCAGGAGCTGCACGCGTATTACCGGCTGGCCGAGTTGCTTGACTGCGCGGTCACCGCCGTCTCGGACGACCTGCAACCGCACGCCGTGGGCATCTCGTGTTATTCGACGTATTGCCATGCGCTGCTGCTGGGCATGGCCGACCCGTGCGCGCTGTCGGTGCGCCAGATCGAGTTGACGGACCGCTGGCTGGGCCAGTGGGCGCGCAAGGTATTTCCGTATCCGCAGCAGCGCGAGACCGAGGGCCCCGTAATGTTGATGGACCTCGATTCGTCGGTGGGCGCGTGGCTTGCCACCACCGCGCCGCGCGACGCCGCGCCATCGCTGCGCTTCGGCTACCCGGGCAAGCTTGCCACCAGCGTGCGCGGGCGGCTGAAGCGCCTTGCCACCGGCGCCAGCCCCGCCGAACTGCAGCTCGGCCACGACACCTCGGCCGAAGGCAGCGCCGCCTTGCTCACGCATCTCGATTCGCGCTGGTACACGATGCCGCGTCGCGACGACGACATGGCGCCGGCGGAGATCGAACTCACGGCGGGCGGCGTGCCGGCCGCGTACTTCCGCATCGGCGGCCGCACCTTCGATCGCCAGGACCCGTTGGGACGCCTCACGTTCCAGGGTGCGCAGCATCTGCAAACCTTGGGCGCGCTCACCGACTACGACCGCTACAAGGACGAGGCGGAGCGCAACTGGCCGTGGGAGCGCTGGCGTGGTGACTACGCATTTCGTGACGCATCGCTCCGCCGGCGCGACCCGACGCGTTACCGCTGG
>JANNNM010000308.1:0-1513 GCA_031398535.1 Betaproteobacteria bacterium
GGCGAAGCGTGATTACTACACCGTCCTCGGCGTCGCCCGCGAGGCCACCGACGAAGAGCTGAAGAAGGCGTACCGCAAGCTTGCGATGAAGCACCATCCGGACCGCAATCCGGATGACAAGGATGCGGAAGGCAACTTCAAGGAGGCGAAGGAAGCCTACGAAGTGCTTACGGACCCGCGCAAGCGTGCCGCTTACAACCAGTTCGGGCACGCGGGCGTCGACCCTTCCGCAGGTGGTCGCGGCGGTCCCGGTCCCGAGGGCTTCGGCGGCTTCGCCGATGCCTTCGGCGACATCTTCGGCGAGATCTTCGGGCAGCAGGGCCGCGGCGGCGCGCGCGGCAACGGTGTCTATCGCGGCGCCGACCTTCGTTACAACCTCGAGCTCTCGCTCGAGGACGCGGCGCGCGGCACCGAAGTCAAGATCCGCATTCCGTCGCTCGAGCCCTGCACGACGTGCAAGGGGTCCGGCGCGCGTCCCGGCACCGAACCGAAGCAATGCGGCACCTGCCACGGCCGCGGCGAAGTGCGCGTGTCGCAGGGGTTCTTCTCGATCCAGCAGACCTGCCCGACCTGCCATGGCTCCGGCAAGGTGATCCCGGAACCGTGCACGGCATGCCACGGCACCGGCCAGACCAAGAACCACAAGACGCTGGCGGTGAAGATCCCCGCGGGCGTGGACCAGGACGACCGCATCCGCCTCACCGGCGAAGGCGAGGCCGGCCGCAACGGCGGTCCCGCAGGCGACCTGTACGTCGTCGTCAACCTGAAGGCCCACTCGGTGTTCCAGCGCGAAGGCGCCGACCTGCATTGCGAGATGCCGATCGGCTTCGCGATGGCGGCGCTGGGCGGCGATCTCGAAATTCCAACGCTCGACGGCCAGGCCACGATCAAGGTGCCGCCGGAGACGCAATCGGGCCAGACGTTCCGCCTGCGCAACAAGGGCATCCGCCCGGTGCGCGGCTCGGTGCAGGGCGATCTTTACTGCCACGTGGTCATCGAAACGCCCGTGAAGCTCACCGCGCGGCAGAAGGAACTGCTGCGCGAGTTCGACCAGATCAACCTGAAGGACCCGGCCAAGCACAATCCGCGCGCCAGCAGCTGGTTCGACAAGGTCAAGGAATTCTTCGACTGATCCGGCACGCCTGCTCGCGCCTGCCCCGTCCCACCCCGCCCCCGATGAATCGCGACGCACATTTCGATGTCGTCGTGATCGGCGCCGGGGCGGCCGGCATGATGTGCGCGGCGCAGGCCGGGCAGCGCGGCCGCCGCGTGCTGCTGATCGAGCATTACCACTTGCTGGGCGAGAAGATCCGCATCTCCGGCGGTGGCCGCTGCAACTTCACCAATCGTGGCGCGGGCCCCGCGCACTACGTGTCGCAGAACCCGGACGTCTGCCGCTCGGCGCTGGCGCGCGACACGCCCGCGCATTTCGTGCGGCTGGTCGAGACCCACGGCATCGCGTATCACGAGAAGAAGCTCGGCCAGTTGTTCTGCGACGACTCGGCGCACGACA
>JANNNM010000782.1:0-4350 GCA_031398535.1 Betaproteobacteria bacterium
GGAGCGCGTGGCCGATGTGCTGCGCGCGACGCTCGGCGTGACGCCGCCCAACATCCGGGGCGGTGGCGTGGCCGATGTGGGCGCGATGCTCGAACTGCTCGGCGCCGCGAAGCATGTGCGCGGCCTGACGCTACCTGAACGTCGCGACCTGATGGACCTCTTCACGAAGAGCGCCGGCGACGTGCTCGACCGCTGGTTCGACAGTGCGCCGATCAAGGCGGCCTTCGGTTTCGATGCGGTGGTGGGCAACTTCGCCAGTCCCTACACACCGGGGTCGGCCTACGTGCTGCTGCACCATGTGTTCGGCGAGGTGAACGGCAAGCCCGGCCAGTGGGGCCATGCGGTGGGCGGCATGGGCGCGATCACGCAGGCGATGGCGCGCGAATGCGAAGCCCGCGGCGTGGTGCTGCGCACGCAGGCCCCCGTAGCGCGCGTGCTGGTCAAGGCTGGGCGCGCGGCGGGTGTGGAATTGGCCGATGGCGAAGTCATCGAGGGCAAGCGCGTCGTGGCCAACGTCAATCCGAAGCTGCTGTTCGGAAAGCTGGTGGCACCCGAGCATGTCGACGCCGATTTCCGTGCGCGCATCGCCGCGTACCGCTGCGGTTCCGGCACGTTCCGGATGAACGTCGCCTTGTCGGCATTGCCCGACTTCACCGCGCTGCCCGGCCCTCACGCGCAGCCGCATCATTCGAGCGGCATCATCATGGCGCCGTCCCTCGCCTACATGGAGCAGGCGTACTTCGACGCGAAGACGCATGGCTGGTCGAAGGCGCCGATCGTCGAGATCCTGATTCCGTCCACGGTGGACGATTCACTGGCGCCCGCCGGCATGCATGTCGCCAGCCTCTTCTGCCAGCACACGCATCCCGACTTGGGCGCGGTGCAACCGGGACGCACGTGGGACGACGCACGGGAGGAAGTGGCCGACCTGATGATCGCGACGGTGGACGGCTTCGCGCCCGGCTTCGCGGCCAGCGTGCTCGGCCGCCGCATCCTGTCGCCCCTCGACCTCGAACGCGAGTTCGGCCTGATCGGCGGCGACATCTTCCACGGCGCGCTGTCGCTCGATCAGTTGTTCTCCGCGCGACCGGTACTGGGCAATGCCAACTACCGGATGCCGGTGCGCGGGCTCTACCTGTGCGGCGCCGGCGCGCATCCGGGCGGCGGCGTCACCGGTATCCCCGGGCGCAATGCCGCGCGCGAGATCGTCAAGGACGCGCGGCGGCGCAAGCACTGAACCCATGCTGCCGAGCAACAACCTGGCCTGGCTGCTGGCGCGCACCGCGCGCAACTGGCCGCGACTGCCTGCCGTCGCGTTGGGTGCCACGGTGCTGCACAACTATGCGGCACTTGCCCACCGCGCGGCCGGGCTGGGCGCCGCGATGCGCGACGCCGGCCTGCTGCCCGGTGAACGCGTCGCCATCGTGTCGCGCAATGTGCCCGCTTTCATCGAAACGGTGTTCGCGTGCTGGTGGGTGGGGCTGACGGCGGTGCCCGTCAACGCGAAGCTGCACGCGAAGGAGCTGGCCTACGTGCTGGACAACAGCAGTGCGCGCTGGGTGTTCGCCGATGCCGATTGGGTGGAGGCTTTGCGTGACGCCGACATCGCGCCGACCTCACTCGAAAATGTGCAATTGCTGGGCGACGCCGCCTACGAACAACTGGTCGCGCAGGCGGGCACCGACGACCCGGACGCCGTCGCGCCCACCGATCCCGCATGGCTCTTCTACACCAGCGGCACGACGGGCCGGCCCAAAGGTGTCGTGATCTCGCATTCGAACCTGCACGCGATGTCGCAATGCTTCCTGTCGGACGTGGAGGCCATCGCGCCGGGTGACGCCATCCTGCATCCCGCGCCGTTGTCGCACGGCTCCGGCCTGTACATGATTCCGCACGTCGCGCGCGGCGCGGTCAACGTGATCCCCGAATCCGGCGGCTTCGATCCCGCGGAGATCGTCACGCTGCTCGACGCGTGGGACCATGCGCTGTTCTTCGCGGCACCCACGATGGTGAAGCGCCTCGTCCAATCGCCCGCGCTCGACCATGCGCGCCTCGACCGCCTGAAGTGCATCGTCTACGGCGGCGGCCCGATGTACGTCGAGGACTGCAAGGCCGCCTTTGTCGCGTTGGGCCCGCGCTTGGCACAGATCTACGGCCAGGGCGAGACCCCGATGACGATCACCGCAATGGATCGCGCGTTGCTGGCCGACGCGGTGGCACGCGGCGACGATGCACGCATCGCATCTGTAGGCTGCGCGCAGTCCGGCATCGAGATCCGCATCGGCGGCGTCGACGACGCACCATTGCCGCCCGGCACTGTCGGCGAAATACTCGTGCGCGGCGGGACGGTGATGCGGGGCTACTGGCGCAACCCGGAAGCCACAATGCAGACGCTGGCCAATGAGTGGCTGCACACCGGCGACCTCGGTTCGATGGATGCCGACGGCTTCCTTACACTCAAGGACCGGTCGAAGGATCTGATCATCAGCGGCGGCTCCAACATCTATCCGCGCGAAGTGGAGGAGGCGCTGCTTGCGCATCCCGATGTCGTCGAGGTCGCGGTGATCGGTGTCCCGCATCCGGATTGGGGCGAGCAGGTGGTGGCGTGCGTCGTGAAGCGCGTGCCGCTGACGAATGCGACGGCGCGGTCCGAATTTGAAGCCGCACTCGATGCGCTGTGCCTTGAACGCATCGCGCGCTTCAAGCGGCCAAAGTCTTATCGCTTTCTCGATGAACTGCCGAAGAACAACACCGGCAAGGTGCTGAAGACGGCGCTGCGCGATGCGGAGTCGTAGCGCCAACGCAACCGCGTAGCCACCGCCAGGAATGAAAACGCCCCGGCGATTTGATCGTCGAGGCGTCTCCATTACGCTGTAAATCCAAAGTCAGCCGGTAAGCCGGGTTCTGTTACGGCGCAGTTAAGTGCGCTATGGCCGTCATTCCTCTAGGCGCCGTGTTGCCACGGCGCTCAAGCCACCTACCCGCGGACTAGACGAGCAGCCTGTGTTGCCAACAGCACGTCCGCATACTTGGTGTTGCTCCGGATGGAGGTTGCCGCGTTTCACCCGCTTCCCTGTGACAGGAAGCGACTCGTCTCTGTGGCCCTGTTCCTCGCCTTCATCCACCGCGCTAACGGGGACGTATAGCGTCCGGGCGTTACCCGGCATCCTTGCTCTGCGGAGCCCGGACTTTCCTCCCCTCCCCGAATGCAGGAGCGGCGACGGTCTGGCTGGCTTCGGACCGCCAGTTTACCGGCTTTCGCGCAGGGCTTGTACGTGGCGATTTTGGAGCTGTGCGGGTAACGGTAGAGCATGCCGGTCAGGGGGCGGCGCGGCGCTTCTGGTCGTGTCCCCGATCAGGGGACCAAACGACCAGAAGCAGAGGGCCGCACCGTGGCCGGTATGCGATCGGCGCACAACGACGCCACCCGCGAAGGACGAAGCAACGCCTATCCGGAAACCCGCCAGCGCATCGATTCGCCCGCGCGGAGCGGTACCAGCGCGTCGGAACCATAGGCGTAGGACGCAGGCACACTCCACGGTTCGCGCACCAGCGTGATCGTGTCGGCGTGCTGCGGCAGCCCGTAGAAATCCGCGCCGAAGCGGCTGGCGAAACCTTCCAGCCGATCCAGTGCGCCGGCATCGTCGAACACTTCGGCGTAGAGCTCGATCGCCGCATGCGCGGAATAGCAGCCCGCGCAGCCACACGCATTTTCCTTCGTGTGCTGCGCGTGCGGCGCGGAATCCGTGCCGAGGAAGAATTTCGGTGAGCCCGACGTGGCGGCGGCCACCAGCGCCTGCCGGTGCGTCTCGCGCTTCAATATCGGCAGGCAGTAGTAGTGCGGCCGGATGCCGCCGACGAACAACGCATTCCGCGACCACAGCAAATGTTGCGGCGTGATTGTCGCCGCCACGTTCGCTGCGGCACTGGCCACGAACGCCGCCGCCTCGCGCGTCGTGATGTGTTCCAGCACCACCTTGAGGCCCGGGAAGTCGCGGACGATCCGCGGCAATGCGGAATCCACGAACACGCGCTCGCGGTCGAACATGTCGACCGCCGGGTCCGTCACCTCGCCGTGCAGCGACAGCACGACGCCATGCTTTTCCATGGCCGCCAGCACCGGGTAGACGCGCTCCAGCGCCGTCACGCCCGAATCGGAGTTCGTGGTGGCCCCCGCCGGGTAGTACTTCACCGCATGGACGAAGCCCGAAGCCTTGGCTGCCGCGATCTCGGCGACCGGAGTGGCGTCGGTCAGGTACAGCGTCATCAGGGGCTCGAAGCGGGTGTCCGGCGGCAGCGCCGCCAGGATCCGGGCGCGGTAGGCCCCGGCGGCCGCCACCGTGGTGACCG
>JANNNM010000391.1:0-7870 GCA_031398535.1 Betaproteobacteria bacterium
CGTTGCTCTTCGCAGGGGTGTCATGGCTTGCGTCCCCGTTCGCCCTGAGCCTGTCGAAGGGCTTGGCGGCGTGGCGCAAGGGCTTCGACAGGCTCAGCCCGAACGGAGTAATTCCCGATCATCCTGAGCTCGTCGAAGGACGCAACGCTTTCCCCGCCTCGTCGGCAGCAAACAGGTGACACGCCTCAGCCGGCGCGTACGCCGTCAGCGTGTCGCCGACCGCCGTGCGCACCTGGCCGGCGTGCTGCACCGTGACGCGCGTGTCCTCGCTGGGCAGCGTGCCGTAGATCAACGACAGGCCGCCGAGTTGTTCGACCTGTGCCACGGTGATCGGCAGTGCGAGCGCGCCCGGCTGCGGCTGCAGGGACAGATGTTCCGGCCGCACGCCGAGCGTGAGCGCAGTGCCGGCGGCGGCGCGCGCGCCGGGCACCCGCACCGAACCGCCGAACTTGGGCGCCACCGCGCCGTCGGCGCCGGCCGTCACGGCGACGAAATTCATCTGCGGCGAGCCGATGAAGCCGGCGACGAATTTGTTGGCCGGCTTGTTGTACAGATCGAGTGGCGCGCCCACCTGCTCGATGCGGCCCAGGCGCAGGACGACGATCTTGTCGGCCATCGTCATGGCCTCGACCTGGTCGTGCGTGACATACACCACCGTGGTGGCGACACGCTTGTGCAGCCGCTTGATCTCGGTACGCATCTGCACGCGCAATTTGGCGTCCAGGTTGGACAGCGGCTCGTCGAACAGGAACACCTTGGGTCGCCGCACAATGGCTCGGCCCATCGCCACGCGCTGGCGCTGCCCACCGGACAACTGCCGCGGCTTTCGTTGCAGCAGGTCGGTGATGTTGAGGATCTGTGCTGCGTCGTTGACGCGTTGCGCAATCTCCGCCTTGGGCACTTTTTGCACCGACAGACCGAAAGACATGTTCTCGTACACACTCATGTGTGGATACAGTGCGTAGTCCTGGAACACCATCGCGATGTCGCGATCTTTCGGCGCCAGCTCATTCACCACCTCGCCGTCGATCAGGATCTCGCCGCCGGAAATGTCCTCGAGGCCTGCGATCATTCGCAGCGTCGTACTTTTCCCGCAGCCGGAAGGGCCCACGAGCGCGACGAACTCGTTATGCGCAATGTCGAGGTCGATGCCGTGCACCACCTCGGTCTCGCCGTAGAACTTCACGAGCTTGCGCAAGCCGACACTGGCCATTCGGGTTGGTCTTTCACAGGGAATGTCACCGCAGCTTGCGCGTGGGTGGCGAGGCCGCCGGCGTACCGGCAGTACGGGTGATTCGACAGCAACAGCATGTTGACAGCGCTTGCAACTTGGTTTTGTGGCATTGATAATACGGCAGGACAA
This sequence comes from Betaproteobacteria bacterium, assembly GCA_031398535.1. Taxonomy (GTDB): domain Bacteria; phylum Pseudomonadota; class Gammaproteobacteria; order Burkholderiales; family Casimicrobiaceae; genus VBCG01. The sequence goes on from JANNNM010000391.1 coordinate 1,364, forward strand.
ACTAATCGTGCAAGCGTTTGCAGATTCAATTGATGCGCTGAGATGCCCCCCCCTACCCGCTCCCCTCGCGACCCGCCACGCCGCGCCACCGGCCCCGCCCAGATGTCCGACGTGGCCGAACTGGCCGGGGTTTCGACGTCGACGGTGTCGCGGGCCCTGCGCAATCCGGAGGTGGTGTCACCGGAACTGCGCGCGCGGGTCGAGTCGGCGATCAGTTCCCTGCAATACGTGCCGAACTCGATGGCCGGTGGACTTGCCGCTTCACGCACGCGCACCGTGGGCGTGATCGTGCCCTCGCTCGTCAACTCGTTTTTTTCCACCACCATCGAAGCCATGGCCGAAGGTCTCAATGCGGATGGCTACCAGATCCTGCTGGGCAACAGCGCCTACACGGTCGACCGCGAAGAGGCGTTGGTCAACTCATTTCTCTCCTGGTCCCCCGCGGCTATCGTGCTCACGGGACAAGTGCATTCGCGCGCAACGCTGCAGCGCCTGCTCAACGCGGGCCTGCCCATCGTCGAGATGTGGGAGCTGGGCGACAACCCGCTTGACACGCTGGTGGGCTTTTCGCATCGTGCGGTCGGCCGCGCCGCCGCCCGGCACCTGATCGACAGCGGCAGACGCCGCGTTGCCTTCCTTGGCGCGGCTACCGACCAGGATCGCCGGGCGACGCAGCGTGGCGCTGGCTTCAGCGAGGCCCTGCAGGAACACGGACTGCCTGCGCCTATCGTCCTCACCATGGATGAGCGCGCCAGCGTGCAGGGCGGTGGGCAGCTTGTGGCGCAGATTCTTGCGCAGCATCGCGACGTTGAAGGCATTTTCTTCTCCAACGACGTGTTGATGCTCGGCGGCCTCTTCGAATGCCAGCGACAAGCGGTGCGCGTGCCGCAAACGCTTGGCCTCATCGGTTTCGGCGATCTCGATTTTGCGGCATGGAGCCAGCCGACGCTTTCGACAATCCGGCCACCGCGACGTGAAATCGGCAGCGCGGTCGCCGCACACCTGCTGCAGCGCTTTCGCGATCCCGGCGCAGCGTCGGCCACGATCGATGTCGGCTTCGAACTTGTGGCCCGGGAGAGTACTTGATGAATTCGCTGCGCAATCCGCGACCCGCAGTCCGCATCGCTCTATCTCGCAATCACTTCAGGGAGCATTGATGGTCCACTTGCCCACTTCCCAGGTGGCAGTCGTCACCCGACGCTTAGCCCCTGCATTGCTGTTGCTTCTGCTGCTGCCGCAACTCGCGCCCGCCCAGAGCTTTCCCAAGGGCCCCGTGCAGATGCTGATCCCCTTTGGCCCGGGTGGCACCACCGATCTGATGGCGCGCGCACTCCAGCCCGAGCTCGACCGCGCCCTCGGTGGATCGGTGGTCATCGTCAACAAAGCGGGCGCGGGTGGCGCCATTGCGCTCGCCGACTTGGCACGCGCCAAGCCTGATGGCCAGACGATCGCCATGACCACGATCGGACCCCAGGTACTGCAGCCGGCGCTGCGAAAGCTTACCTACGCAGCGGGTGATTTCGACTTCATCTGCGGCACCTACGATGTGCCACTGATGCTGATGGTGAAGGCCGATTCGCCCTTCAAATCGCTTGCCGACGTTACCGCGTTTGCCAAACAGAAACCGGGCGAGCTGACCTATGGCTCGTCGGGCCAGGGCACGTCGTTGCATATCGCGATGGCGGCGTTGCTGAGTCGTGCCGGCGTCACCGGACTGCATATCCCGTACAAGAGCAGCGGCGAGATGGTCACTGGGCTGGCCGGCGGCCACATCATGATGTTCATGGAGACGCCTGCGGTGGCCACGCAGTACCAGTTGCGGCCGGTGGCCATCCTGGCACCGAAACGACTGGATGCGTTTCCCGGCGTGCCCACTGCCGCCGAACAAGGCACGGACGTCCGCGGTTCAGTGTGGGGTGGCTTGACCGGCCCGAAAGGCATGCCTGCAGACGTCCGTCAGCGGCTTGAGGAGGCATGCGCAACGGCCACGGCTACCGAGGCCTACCGGTCTGCCGCAAGCAGGCTCAACAATCCGCTGGTCTACCGCAACGCGCGCGATTTCCAGGCCTTCGCCGAGGCCGAGGCCAAGGCCTATGCAACGGTAGTGCGTGAGTTCGGGCTTGAAGAAAAGTAGACTTGTCCGTCCACCTGCTACATGGTCCCAGGAGTTTCAATGCCCAACTTTACACAATGCGAACTCGTCACCGATACCGACGGCCGCGCCCGTTTCCGCGAATCTGCCATCCCGTTGACTGAAGGCTCGGAAAAGGCGCGGTTGTCCGCCATCGCCTCTGCCACCGGTCTCCAGTTCCGCGAAAGCCCGGTCGGCTTCACCAATCCGTTCCATTGCTCGCCCAAGCCGCAGTGGCTGTTCGTCCTCTCGGGCATGATGGAAATCGGCCTGCAGGACGGCACCACGCGCACCTTTGGCCCCGGCCAGCACTTCCTGTCTGCCGATACGCTGCCCGAAGGCGCCACCTTCGACGACAAGCTGCACGGCCATCGCAGCGCCCAGGTCGGGCCCACGCCGCTCGTCACGCTGTTCATCAAGGTCTGACGGCGGCCTGACGTGACACGAGCCCTCACCGAGCTTCGCTCCCAGCGCTGGTTTGCCGCGGACAACATCCGCGCGTTCGCGCACCGGCAGCGTACGCAGCAGATGGGCATGCGGCGTGCCGACTTCATGGGCAAGCCGGTCATCGCCATCATCAACACATGGAGCGATCTCTCGCCCTGCCATGCGCACCTGCGCGAACGCGCCGAGGCGGTGAAGCGCGGCGTGTGGCAGGCGGGCGGCTATCCGGTGGAGTTGCCCGCGTTGTCGGTGGGCGAGGTGATGGTCAAGCCCACGACCATGCTCTATCGCAATTTCCTCGCGATGGAGACGGAAGAGCTGTTGCGTTCCCATCCGGTGGACGGCGCCGTGCTGCTGGGCGGCTGCGACAAGTCCACGCCGGGTCTGCTGATGGGCGCGATCAGCATGGACCTGCCCGCCATCTTCTGCCCCGCGGGGCCGATGTCGAACGGCCAGTGGCACGGCGCCAAGACCGGGGCCGGCACGCACACCAAGGTGTACTGGGACAAGCTGCGGCTGGGCGAGATCACGCCGGAAGATTGGGTCGATCTCGAAGGCCGGATGACGCGCAGCCACGGCACCTGCAACACGATGGGCACCGCGTCGACGATGACGTCGATTGCCGATGCGATGGGCTTCACGCTGCCCGGCGCATCGTCCATCCCTGCCGTCGATGCCGGCCACCCGCGGATGGCCGCCGACTGCGGCGCGTTGGCCGTCGAGATGGTGTGGGCCGACCGCAAGCCGTCGGACCTCATCACCCGCGATTCGATCACCAACGCACTGGTCGCCTACATGGCACTTGGCGGTTCCACCAACGCCGCCGTGCATCTCATCGCCATCGCGCGCCGCGCCGGCATTCCGCTGACGCTGGCGGACATGGATGCCGTCGGCCGCACCATCCCCGTGTTGGCCAATCTATTCCCCTCCGGCGACAGCCTGATGGAGGATTTCTGGTTTGCCGGTGGCTTGCTGGCGCTGCTGTCGCGCCTGCCGCAGCACCTGCAGTTCGATGCGCGCACCGTCAATGGCAAGACGCTGGGCGAGAACATCGCCGGCGCCAAGGTGTGGAACGACGACGTGATCCGCCCGCTGGACAACCCCGTCACCGGCGACCCCGCCACGCACGGCACGCTGGCCGTGCTGCGCGGCAATCTCGCGCCCTCCGGTTGCGTGATCAAGCCCTCTGCCGCATCGGCGGAATTGCTGACACACACCGGACCCGCGCTGGTCTTCGACAACCACGCTGATCTCTCCGCCCGCATCGACGACCCGTCGCTCGACATCACCAAGGACACGGTGCTGGTGCTGCGCAATGCCGGCCCCGTCGGCGCGCCCGGCTTCCCGGAGTGGGGCAACTTGCCCATCCCGAAAAAGCTGCTGCAGCAGGGCGTGCGCGACATGGTGCGCATTTCGGATGCACGGATGAGCGGCACGCACTACGGCACCTGCGTGCTGCACGTCGCGCCGGAATCCGCCATCGGCGGACCGCTGGCGCTGGTGCATACCGGCGACTTGATCACGCTGGACGTGCCGCAGCGGCGCCTGCACCTTCATGTCGACGACGTCGAACTCGCGCGCCGCCGCGCCGCGTGGACACCGCCACCGCGCAAGTTCGAGCGCAGCTACGCAAGGCTCTATCAGCAACACGTGACGCAGGCCGACGCCGGCTGCGACTTCGATTTCCTCGAGACCGGCACCGCGCAGCGCGTGCCCGAACCCGACATCTTCTAGGAGCACCCCACAATGGACATGCCGCGCAACAGCTTCAAGCACGCCCTGCAGGAAGGCCGGATGGTCTACGGCACCTGGTTGATGAGCGGCGCCCCGTCCACCGCGGAGGCCCTGGGCTGCGCCGGCTTCGATTTCCTCGTCGTCGACATGGAACACGTGCCCGTCGACACGCCGGAGATGATCGAGATCCTGCGCACGATGGCCGGCACGCCCGCGCAGGCCGTCGTCCGGCTGCCGTGGAACGACATGGTGATGGTCAAGCGCGCGCTCGATGGCGGCGCGCAGAGCCTGATGCTTCCATTCGTGCAGAACTCTGACGAAGCCCGCCGCGCGGTATCGACCACGCGCTATCCGCCGCAAGGCACCCGCGGCGTGGCCGCGATGCACCGCGGCAGCCGCTTCGCCACCGTGCCCAACTACCTGAAAGGCGCGGACGCTGAAGTGTGCGTGATCGTGCAGATCGAGACCCCGGCCGCGCTGGAGCAGCTGCCGCAGATCGCCGCCGTACCCGGCGTCGACTCCATCTTCGTCGGCCCGGGCGATCTTTCGGCGTCGATGGGCTACCTGGGCGACATCGCGCACGCCGACGTGCAGGCGCAACTGAAGCATGCGGCGCAGCTGTGCAGGAAGCTTGGCAAGCCCTGCGGCATCGTCGGCCCCAATCCGGAGATGGTTGGCAAGTTCATCGAGTACGGCTACTCGTGGGTCGCCGTGGCCTCCGACATGGGCATGATGGTGGGCCGTGCGCAGGAATGGCTGGGTAAGCTGAAAGGCGCGGCGCCTGCTGCAGCACCGAAGCCGCAGGGCGCGTACTGAGATGACGTCGCCTTTCAACTGCGTGCTCGACGTGCGCGCCAGCCTGGGCGAATGCCCGGTGTGGTCGGTTGACGAACAGGCGCTCTACTGGGTGGACATCAACGCGCCGTCGCTCAATCGCTTCGACCCCGCCACCGGCCACAACACCGTCATGCCGATGCCGGTATCGATCGGCTGCTTTGCGTTGCGCGCGCGCGGCGGTTTCATCGTCGCCTTGCGTGACGGCATCTGGCTCGCGCGCGCCGACGGCACGCTGGAACGCCGCATTGCCGCCGCGCCCTACAACCCCGCGACGCATCGCTTCAACGATGGCCGTTGCGACCGGCAGGGCCGCTTCCTGGCCGGGGCGATGAACGAGCCGCGCGACGCCAGCAGCGCCGCGCTGTGGCGCGTCGATGCCGATCATTCGGTGACGCAGGTACTGGGCGACATGACGATCAGCAACGGCCTGGCCTTCAGCCCCGATGGCCGCACGATGTATCACGCCGACACGCCCACGCGCACCGTGCGCGCGTTTGCCTACGACACCGCCACCGGCACGCCCGCAGCACCGCGCACCTTCGCGCAGTTCACCGCCGAAGGCGACCGCCCCGACGGTGGCGCCGTCGACAGCGCCGGCAACTACTGGACCGCCTTCTACCGTGGCGGCAAGGTGCTGCAGATCTCCCCCGCCGGGGTCACGCTGGCCGCGTTCGACGTCCCCGCGCTGTGCCCGACGATGTGCGCCTTCGGCGGCGCGGACCTGCGCACGCTGTACGTCACCAGCGCGCGCCAGCACCGCGAGCCCGACGAGCTGGCGCGACTGCCCCACTCCGGCGGCATCTTCTCGATGCGCGTCGACATCCCCGGCTTGCCCGAACCGCATTTCGCCGGTTGAGCCTCATCCAGCAAAGGAACGTTGCATGATCCAGCGAATCCGCTACGGCATCATCGGCTGCGGCGCCATGGGCCGCGAGCACATCGAGAACATCAAGGCGCTGCCCGGCACGCTGGTCACCGCGCTTGCCGATCCGCACGCGCCCAGCCGCGACGCCGCGCAGGCGCTGCTCGAAACCCCGGCGCAGGCCTTCGAGCATCACCGCGACCTGCTGGCCAGCGGCTTGTGCGATGCCATCGTGATCGCCACGCCCAACTTCACGCACATCGCCATCCTGCGCGATGCGCTGCCCACCGACCTGCACATCCTCGTCGAGAAGCCGCTGTGCACGACGATCGAGGACGGCATCGAGATCATGCAGCGCGCGCAGGGCCGGCGCGGCCTGGCGTGGGTCGGGCAGGACTACCGCTACATGCCGCCCGTCGCCGAGATGGTGCGCATGACGCATTCCGGTGACGTGGGCCGCGTGCACCAGGTGGGCATCCGCGAGCACCGCCAGCCGTTC
>JANNNM010000792.1:0-1812 GCA_031398535.1 Betaproteobacteria bacterium
ATCAGCGGCATCGGCGCCCGCAAGCTCGAGCGCTTCGGGTCGGCGCTGATCGGACTTACCTCCGGCTCATAGCAGCGTGGCGTGGTACCGCAGGTGGTCCTCGATGAACGACGCGATGAAGTAGTAGCTGTGGTCGTAGCCTTCGTGCAGGCGCAGTTCCAGCGGCACGCCGGACGCGCGGCATGCGGCTTCGAGCAGGTCAGGGCGAAGCTGCGAGGCCAGGAAAGGATCCGCCGTGCCCTGGTCGACCAGGATCGCGGGGCCGCGCCAGCCCTGGTCCTCGATCATCGCCGTCGCGTCGTCGCCGCGCCACAGCGCCGGATCGGCACCAAGGTAGGCCGTCAATGCCTTCACGCCCCACGGGCAGCGCATCGTCGATGCAATCGGCGCAAAGGCACTGATCGTGCGAAAGCGCTCTGGATATCGGATGCCCAGCGTCAGCGCGCCATGGCCGCCCATCGAATGCCCGAAGATGCCGACGCGCGCCGGATCGATCGCGAACTGTGACGTCACCAGCGCCGGCAGTTCAGTACTGACGTAGGAGCGCATCCGGTAGTGCGCGGACCACGGCGCCTGCGTCGCGTCGAGATAGAAGCCTGCGCCCACGCCAAGGTCGTAGGCCTCGCGGTCCCCCGGCAGCGTGACGCCGCGCGGACTCGTGTCCGGCACGACCAGCGCCATGCCCAGTTCGGAGGCCACCCGCTGCGCGCCCGCCTTCACGATGAAATTCTCTTCCGTGCAGGTAAGGCCCGACAGCCAGTACAGCGCGGGCACGCGTCCGCGCGCCGCGGCCGGCGGCATGAACACGGCGAAGCGCATCGCGCCACCGGTCTCGCGCGACGGGTGGCGGTAGACACCCTGCACGCCATCGAAGACGCGGACTTCCGACACCACTTCGAACGTCATCGCCATGCCTTCAGTACGTGACGACCGCGCGGATCGACGTGCCGGCGTGCATCAGGTCGAAGCCCTCGTTGATGCGGTCGAGCGGCAGCACATGCGTGATCAGGTCGTCGATGTTGATCTTGCCGTCCATGTACCAGTCGACGATTCTGGGAACGTCGGTGCGGCCGCGCGCGCCACCGAATGCGCTGCCCTTCCATTCGCGGCCCGTGACGAGCTGGAACGGCCGCGTGCAGATCTCCTGCCCCGCGCCGGCCACGCCGATCACGACGGACACGCCCCAGCCGCGATGGCAGCACTCGAGCGCCTGCCGCATCAGGTCGACGTTGCCGACGCATTCGAAGGTGTAGTCGGCGCCCCCGCCCGTCAATTCGACCAGATGCGCGACGAGATCGCCGCCGACATCCTTCGGGTTCACGAAATGCGTGAGCCCGAACTTGCGCGCCAGCGCCTCGCGCGCGGGATTCAAGTCGACACCGACGATCATGTTCGCGCCGACCATCCGCGCGCCCTGCACGACGTTCAAGCCGATGCCGCCCAGGCCGAACACGACGACATTGGCGCCCGGCTCCACCTTCGCCGTGTTGATGACGGCGCCGATGCCGGTGGTGACGCCGCACCCGATGTAGCAGACCTTGTCGAAGGGCGCATCCTTGCGGATCTTCGCCAGCGCAATTTCCGGCAACACGGTGAAATTGGAGAACGTGGAGCAGCCCATGTAGTGATGCAGCGGCTCTCCGTTCAGCGAAAAGCGGCTGGTGCCGTCGGGCATCATGCCTTTGCCCTGCGTGGCACGGATCGCCGTGCACAGGTTGGTCTTGCGCGACAGGCAAGACTTGCACTGCCGGCACTCCGGCGTGTACAGGGGGATGACGTGGTCGCCCATCTTCAGGCTCGTGACACCAGGGC
>JANNNM010000470.1:0-5685 GCA_031398535.1 Betaproteobacteria bacterium
GGCCAGGAAGTCAAACTCGGCAAGCGGGCCGGGGGCTACGTGACCTTGCGCGAGCTGATCGAGTGGACCAGCCGCGACGCGGTGCGCTTCTTCCTCATCGGCCGCAAGGCCGACACCGAGTTCGTCTTCGACATCGACCTGGCGCTGAAGGCCAACGACGAGAATCCGGTGTTCTACGTGCAGTACGCGCATGCGCGCATCTGCTCGGGTGTTGTAATCTTGAGCAGCGTGAGGCCGTTGCGCAGCACCTGGCCCGCAGCTACTGCAAGCGCCAGCCGCGCCGTCCGCACCGCCGGGTCGTCGACCAGAAAGCGCTCGGCGTTGTAGTAGCTGTGGAAATCGCGGGCGAGGTCCTTCAGGTAGAAGGTCAGCTGATGGGGCGCGTGCTCGCGCGCCGCCAGTGCAAGCTCGTCCGGATAGTCGGCGATCCGCCGCAGCAGCGCCTCCTCGTAGCTGCTGACCAATGCCGATGTGTCCGCATCGCGCATGGCCGCCACCGCGCCGGCCGGTTCGATGCCCGCTTGCCGCAGCACCGAACACATGCGTGCATACGCGTACTGCACGTAGTACACCGGGTTGTCGTCGGATTGCGATTTCGCGAGATCGACATCGAACACGAACTCGCTGTCGCCCTTGCGCGAGGCCAGGAAGAACCGGACGGCGTCGCGGCCGGCATCATCGATCAGGTCGCGCAGCGTGACATAGCTGCCGGCGCGCTTGCTGATCTTGACCTCCTCGCCGCCGCGCATCACCGTCACCATCTTGTGCAGCACGTATTCCGGATACCCCACCGGCACGCCGAGGTCGAGCGCCTGCAGGCCGGCGCGCACGCGCGTCACCGTACTGTGGTGGTCCGAACCCTGGACGTTGATCACTTCCTCGTACCCGCGTTCCCACTTGGTCACATGGTAGGCAACGTCCGGCACGAAGTACGTGAAGGTGCCGTCGGATTTCCGCATCACGCGGTCCTTGTCGTCGCCGTAATCCGTAGTCTTCAGCCACAGCGCGCCGTCCTGCTCGTAGGTGTGGCCCGACGCCACCAGGTTCTTCACCGTCGCGTCGACGCGGCCGTCGGCGTAGAGCGAGCTTTCGAGGAAATAGTTGTCGAAGGCGACGCCGAAGGCGAGGAGATCGCGGTCCTGATCCTGCCGCAACTCGGCCACCGCGAAACGCCGGATGGCATCGAGGTCGTCGAGGGCGGCTGCTGGCAACGCGAGATAGCGCTGCGCGATCTCGCGGATGTACTCGCCGCGGTAGCCACCTTCGGGGAACGCCGTGGTCTCGCCCCTGATTTCGCGCGCGCGTGCCTGCACCGACAGCGCAAGGTTCTCGATCTGCGCACCGGCATCGTTTTAGTAGTACTCGCGCGTGACGGCATGCCCCTGCGTCTCGAGCAGGCTGGCGATGGCGTCGCCCAGCGCCGCCTGGCGGCCGTGGCCCACGTGCAGCGGCCCCGTGGGATTGGCGGACACGAACTCGACCATCACGTGCTTGCCGGAAGGTGTTGCGACCTGGCCGTATTGCGCACCTTCCTGCAGGATGCGCGCCACGACTGATTGCCGCGCCTTCGGGGTCAGGAAGATGTTGATGAAACCCGCGCCCGCGATTTCGGCGCGGTCGATCAGTGGTGAAGGCGGCAGCGCCGCGATCAGCGCCTCCGCCAGCTGCCGCGGATTGCGTTGCGCGCGCTTGGCCAGCGCCATCGCCACGTTGGATGCGTAGTCGCCATGCGCGGCCTGCTTCGGACGTTCGAGCGCGACCGATGTATCGGCGAACGCAGGGACCGCTTCGGCTATCGCCGCCGCCAGCATTTGCCGCACTTCGTGCTTCACGTCATTCATTGGGCAGGGGCCGCCGGTGGGTGCCGCGTTGTCGGAAAAAGCCTTGGATTATAGCGGCTGCAGTCAGCCGAACCCGGCAGGATCGACATCGATCGCCCAGCGCACGCGCCGCTGGCCCGGGACCGTTGCCAGCGCCGCCAGCCACGCGGCCAGGAAACGCTGCAGCGCCGGCCGCCGCTCGCTTTGCACGGCAATCTGCGCGCGCTCGAAGCCGGCGCGCCGCGCCAGCAACGCGCTGACGGGCGCGAAGACTTCCACGTCCGCGTGCGCCGCGGCGACGAGCTCCAATGCCTGTGCATGCGCGGACGCGAGAAAGCGATCCACCGCGGCGCGTTCGTGGGCCTCGGCCGCCAGCAGTGCGATGTGCGTGAATGGCGGCAACGCCGCCATCCGCCGCTCGGCCAGCAGCGTGGCCGCAAGGTGCTCGTAGTCGTGGATGCGCACGGCCGCGTAAACCGGATGCGTCGCGAAATCGGTCTGGATCACCACTTCGCCGGGCAGGCCCGCGCGCCCGGCGCGGCCCGCCACCTGCATCAGCAGCGCCCCCAGGCGCTCCGTCGCCCGAAAATCCGCGCTGTAGAGCGCGTTGTCGGCGCCCAGGACTCCCACCAGCGTCAGCCTGGGAAAGTCGTGACCCTTGGCCAGCATCTGCGTGCCGACGAGAATGTCGAGCTCGTTGGCGGCCACCTTGTCGCGCATCGCGGCGAACGCGCCGCGGGTGCGTGTGCTGTCGCGGTCGACGCGTGCGATGCGCGCCTGCGGAAAGGCCGTGGCCAACGCCTGCTCGAGGCGCTGCGTGCCGAAGCCGAGAGGCAGCAGGTCCACGTTGCCGCAGGTCGGACAAGCGGCAGGCACGCGCTCCACGTGGCCGCAATGATGGCAGCGCAGCGACGGCGGCGCGCGATGCACGGTCAGGCGCGCGCTGCAGCGCGGGCATTGCGCATCCCAGCCGCACGACGCGCAGTTGAGCGACGGCGAAAAGCCGCGGCGGTTGACGAAGACGAGCGACTGCTCGCCCCGCGCGAGGCGCGCCGCGATCGCCTCGCGCATCTCGGCGCCGATGCCTTCCAGTTCGCGCGACGTGCGATTGCCCACCAGCCGGATGACAGGCAGCACCGCGCGGGTGTCGGCGCGCTCGCGCAGGTCGAGCCGGCGATAGCGCTGCTCGCGCACCTGCAGCCACGATTCGAGCGAAGGGGTTGCGCTGCCCAGCACGATGGGCACACCGCGGTGGTGCGCGCGCCAGATCGCGATGTCGCGCGCGTGATAGCGGATGTTGTCCTGCTGCTTGTACGAGCTGTCCTGTTCCTCGTCGACGATGATCAGCGCCAGATCGGGCAATGGCGCAAAGATCGCGAGGCGCGTGCCCACGACGAGCCGCGCCCGCGCTGCGGCCGCCTCCAGCCAGTGCGCGCGGCGCGACGCCGGCGTCAGGCCGGAGTGCAGCAGCGCGATGTCGATGCCGGGCAGCGCCGCATTCAATCGCTCGACGAGTTGCGGCGTGAGATTGATCTCGGGCACCAGCAGCAGCACCTGTCCGCCCGCCGCGATCACGCGTTGCGCCGCGGCCATGTAGACGTCGGTCTTGCCGCTGCCGGTGACGCCGAAGAGCAGATGCGCGCTGAATCCTGCGGATCCCGCCGCGGCGATCGCGTCGATGGCGGCTTGCTGCGCGGCATTGAAAGGCACCGTCACGGCCATGCCATCCGGCGCAGCCGGCGCGATGCGTCGGGGACGGCGCGTGCGCGTTGCGTTCGCCGGCAGCGGCGGCACGGCGAGCGCCAGCGCCTGGCCCAGGGGTTCCTGGTAGTACGCGGCGACGAACCGCGCAAGTGCCAGTACATCATCGGCCAACGGCGGCACGTCGACGATGTCGGTGAGCGTCTGGAGCTTGTCGTGCGGGACGTCGGACGCCGCCACGACCTCGGTCACCACGCCCACCATGCGCCTTGGCCCGAGCGCCACGCGGACGACGCTGCCGCGCGTGACCGGCGCACCATCCGGAACCCAGTAGTCGAATGCGGTCGCCGCAGCGACGGGAAGGACCACGCGCGCTATCGGCATGGGAAAGAAACGCGCGGCCGTGCAAAGGTCACGGCCGCACGCGAGTTGTAGTGTTCCAAATCTTGAGGCTGGACGAAAGCTTCAAGCCCCAAGTCGTTATTTTCAAAGGACTGGCCTCGAAGCCGGGATCATATGTGGATAACTATGTGCGTAAGTGTCCTACGCGCCGAACCCATTATGGCGCAGGCATCCGCCCCCACGTTGCTGCGGCTCGGGTTGGGTGCCGAAAAACCTTGCTTCTTTAGCAAGTTGCGGATTTCCCGAGCGTCCGGAGCCGCAGGCCCCGGGGACACCGCCCGATTCCCCTGCCGATGTGCATAACTGGGTGCGGGAAATCGCGTCGCGACCCGTTTGTCAAGCCCCCGCAACGCCAGCAGCGGCGCGGGTTGCGGGCATTTTCCCCTAGGACGAAGGACGCAACTCAAGCAGCGGCGCGGGTTTCCCGGGACGTGGCATGAACGGCCTCCACCAGCGCTGCCACATTTTCCGGAGGCGTGCCGGGCACGATGCCGTGGCCGAGGTTGAAGATATGACCCGGTGCCGACCCTGCCGCGCGGACGATGGCCGCGGCCTCGCGCGCCACGGTGGCCGGATCCGTCAGCAGGACCAGGGGGTCGAGGTTGCCTTGCAGGGCGACGCGATGGCCGACGGCAGCGCGCGCCTGCGCGATGTCGACCGTCCAGTCGAGACCGACGCCGGAAGCGCCGCAGGAGGCGATTTCCTCGAGCCACACGCCGCCGCCCTTGGTGAAGACGATGGTCGGCACGGCGCGTCCGTCCGGCGCGGGCTTCAAGGCCGCCAGGATGGCGCGCATCGGCCCCAGCGAGAACCGCCGGTACGCGGCGGCCGACAACAGGCCGCCCCATGTATCGAAGATCATCACCGCATCCGCGCCGGCGGCAATCTGTTCGTTGAGGTAGGCGGTGACCGCAAGCGCGTTGACCGCGACCATCGCATCCAGCAGGTCCGGGCGCATGTAGGCCATCGTGCGGACGCGCGCGAAATCGGGGCTGCCACCCCCCTCGATCATGTAGCTCGCCAGCGTGAAGGGGCTGCCGGAAAATCCGATCAGCGGCACGCGCCCGCGCAGTTCGCGCTTGATTTGCGCCACCGCCGCGAACACATAGCCGAGTTTGGCCATGTCAGGCACGCGCAGCGCGCGCACGGCGGCCTCGTCGCGCACCGTCGTGGCGAAGCGCGGGCCTTCGCCCTCCGCGAACGTGAGGCCAAGCCCCATCGCATCGGGAATGGTCAGGATGTCGGAGAAGAGGATCGCGGCATCGAGCGGAAAGCGCGCCAGCGGCTGCAACGTCACTTCCGTGGCCAGGTCCGGGTTGGTGGCGAGCCCCATGAAGCTGCCGGCGCGCGCGCGCGTCTTCTGGTACTCCGGCAGGTAGCGTCCGGCCTGGCGCATCAGCCACACCGGCGTGTGCTCGGTGGGTTCGCGCCGGAGTGCGCGCAGGAAAGTGTCGTTCTGGAGCATCGTTGCCTTCAGGAGTGTCGGTCTTCTGCGGAAACCAGCGGGCGGCCGGTGAGCCGCTCGAGGATCGCCAAGGGGGCGCGCTGCGGATCGTACAACGCGCGAACCGGCAGGTGAATCGTTTGTTCGAGCAAGAACTGCCCCGATACCGCCGCATGCATCACCTGGTCGGAGAAACAGAGCCACGTGGTGCCGGGCGCGAAGCTCACGACCTGCTGGGCGCAGTCGCGCTGGTAATCGAGGTCGGCCTTGGCGCGGTCATGCAGATGCAGCATCAGGTGATCATAGTGACTGCGCCGC
>JANNNM010000479.1:0-2530 GCA_031398535.1 Betaproteobacteria bacterium
CTCGACGGGCTCGGAGTCGAGGGTTTCGGGCATGGTCCGGCAGTTCGCAAGGGGGAACGAGGCTCGGGAACGGAGGCCCGCATTCTAACCGCATGCCACGCCCGCGGCATGCGCGACCACCCTGGTCTCGCTCTTCGTCGCCATTGCTTCGACCCCGAGCAATTGAGAAACTTCCACTTTCGTGATGTGATCCGGCAAGCCTGACAATCGTTCGAGAAAGGGTGATTGATGCGATTAGCTGTAGCCAAGAGTTCCCGTTGGCTGACTGTGGCGGCCGCGTTCATGCTGGGGGCGTGCAACGGTGGTGGCGCTGACAACGACATCCCGGTCACGGGCGTCGAGGTGCCCGAGTTCCGCGCGGTCGATACCAAGATGCGCGAGGTCCTGCAGAAGCTCGACATTCCCGGCGCCAGTATCACGGTGGCCAAGGATGGCCGCATCCTGTACCAGCGCGGCTTCGGCTGGGCCGATCGCGCGACCGGGCAGGCGGTGCAGCCGCAGACGTTGTTCCGCGTCGCCAGCGTCAGCAAGGCGATGACTGCCGTGGCCGTGCTGCGTGCCTTCGAGGCCGAGTTGCCCACAGCACTCGAGCGGCCGGTCTTCGGCGCAGGCGGACTGCTGAGCGGTCCACGCTATGCACAAGTGAAGGATTCGCGCGTGCTCAAGATCACGCTGCGCGATCTGTTGCAGCACACCGGTGGTTGGGACAGGGACAACCCCGACTACGATCCGCAGTACGACCTCGTGGCCATCGCGCGCGCCATGAACGTCCCCGCGCCGGCGGGTGCGGTGGACGTCATCGAGTACATGCTGAAGTACAAGGATCTGCAGTTCGAACCCGGCACCCGCTTCGCTTACAGCAACCTGGGCTACAACGTGCTCGGCCGCGTGCTGGAGGAGAGGACGGGCCTGCCCTATGCGGAGGCGATGCGCCGGCTCGTATTCGCGCCTGCCGGTGTCACCACCGCCGTGATCGGCGGCGACACGCTGGCCCAGCGCCTGCCCGGCGAAACCATCTATTACGATGACCCGCGCTGGCCCGATGTGCCATCGCAAACCGGCATCGGCAGCGGCCCCCGGTCCTATAACGACTATGTCCTGCAAACGATGGACGCGCACGGGGGCTGGGTGATTTCCAGCGCCGACATGGTGCGCTTCGCGGATGCGGTGGACGGACGCTCCGGCGTGCCGGCCTTGCTGACGCCCGCGACGGTTCGGCTCGCGACCACGCCCGATCCGAATTTGCCCGACATGCATTGGGGACTTGGCGTGATTGTCACCAAAGCAGGCTGGTACCACTCCGGCGAAACGATGACGGGAACGCATGCCTTGTTGGAGCACCTCGATAACGGCGTGACCTGGTCCGTCGTCTACAACAGTCTGCCGGTTGATCCAAAGGGCAACGACGTCGACGGCGTGAACGCGACGAAGGCAGTCAGCTTCGCCGAGCTTCAGGCAGTCGTACTGGCCAGCGTCCCCGCCACGAAACGATGACGCCTGCCACTGGGCGTCGGGCACGCTTGACGCTATCCAGTCACACCCCATCTGCTGTGGATGCGCACCGACGGTATCGCCAGCAGTGGGTCGAAACCAAAGTTGAGGTTAAGGAAGCTCGGCCGACGGCATGCGCGCGAGGATGATGCCCACTTTGCGATTCAAGCCGGGCGCGCCCTGGTTGCGTTCGTAAAAGCGCGGGTTGGGCGCCATCGCGGCCAGCCGCGCGGCCTGCTCGGCTGAAAGCTGCGCGGCCGTGGTGCCGAAGAGCTGCTTCGCCGCCGCCTCGGCGCCGAACGTGCCGTTGCCCCATTCGATCACGTTGAGATAGATCTCGAGGATGCGCTTCTTGGGCAGCAGGGTTTCAAGCATCACCGTGATCACCGCTTCCTCGGCCTTGCGCCAGTAGCTGCGCGACGGGGTCAGGAACAGGTTCTTCGCGAGCTGCTGCGTGATCGTCGAACCGCCCGCCACCACGCGGCCCTTCTTCTGGTTCTTCTCCATCGCGAGCTGGATGCCGTCCCAGTCGAAGCCCTCGTGGTCGACGAATTTGGCGTCCTCGGCGGCGATCATCGCGCGCTTCAAATGGTTGGAAATCCGCTCGTAGGGCACCCACGTGTAACGCAGCGGGGCCTTCGGATTCTTCGCATGCAGCTCGTCCATCCGGTAGGCCATGAAGGACGTCTCGCCCACCGGATTGGACCGCCACCACAGGATGTGCGCGGCGTACCAGGCCTGCAGCAGCACTACGGCCGCCGCCAGCGCGCACAACGCCCACACGAACCAGCGCAGGATGCCGCCGCTGCGCGCGCGCGCCATCAGCTAAGGCCTCAGCATGGCAAACACGGAGCGCGTGTCGGGGCGAACGCCGCGCCACAGCATGAAGCTCTCGGCCGCCTGCTCCACCAGCATGCCGAGGCCATCGGCGGCACGCATGGCGCCATGCGCGCGAGCCCAGCGCAGGAACGCGGTGTCCACGTCGCCGTAGATCATGTCGTAGGCGAAGGCCTGCGGACGGAAGAGGCCGGCGGGCCAG
>JANNNM010000545.1:0-6465 GCA_031398535.1 Betaproteobacteria bacterium
CATCGCGGCGCTGCGCGCGCGGAACTGGGCATCGAGCAAGGCCTGCAGCCGCGCGAGTCGTGCTTCGCCGACGGCCTGCGGCACCGGGTCCGGCAGGTCGGACGCGGGCGTGCCCGGCCGGCTGCTGTAGAGGAAGCTGTATGCGCCATCGAAGCCGACGGCCTCGGCCAGCGCCAGCGTCCGTTCAAAGTCGTCGTCAGTTTCGCCGGGAAAGCCCACGATGAAATCGGAGGTCAGCGAGATGTCGGGTCGGCGCTGACGCAGCTGCCGCACGATCGACTTGTACTCGAGCGTGGTGTAACCGCGCTTCATCGCCGCCAGCACGCGATCGGAGCCCGACTGCACCGGCAGGTGCAGGTGATTGGCAAGCTTGTCCTGCGTCCCGAAGGCGTCGATCAGGCGCGCGGACATTTCCTTCGGGTGCGACGTGGTGAAGCGGATCCGTTCGACGCCGGGGATCTCGGCGACGGTTTCAAGCAGCGTGGCGAGGTCGGCAATGTCGCTTCCCGTGCCCATCGCCCCGCGATACGCGTTGACGTTCTGGCCGAGCAGCGTGATCTCGCGCATGCCCTGGTCAGCCAGGTCCGCGACTTCGGTCAACACATCCTCGAAGGGCCGCGACACTTCTTCGCCGCGCGTGTAGGGCACGACGCAGAACGAACAGTACTTGCTGCAGCCTTCCATGATCGACACGAAGGCCGCCGGACCGTCGATGCGCGGCGGCGGCAGGTGATCGAACTTCTCGATCTCCGGGAAGCTGATGTCGACCTGCGGCTGACCGGTGGCGCGCCGCAGCGCCATCAACTGCGGCAACCGGTGCAGCGTCTGCGGCCCGAACACCATGTCGACATAGGGCGCGCGCCGCACGATGGTGGCGCCTTCCTGCGACGCCACGCAGCCGCCCACGCCGATCAGCAGGTCCGGGTTCTGAAGCTTGAGTTCGCGCACCCGGCCGAGGTCGTGGAACACGCGTTCCTGTGCGCGTTCGCGGACCGAGCAGGTATTGAACAGGATGACGTCCGCATCTTCCGGGCGCGCGGTCAGCGTCATGCCCTCGGATGCATGGAGCACGTCGGCCATCTTGTCCGAGTCGTACTCGTTCATCTGGCACCCGAAGGTGCGTATGTACAGCTTCTTCGTCACGGCACTGGAAGGGCCCCGGAACCGGCGCTTATGCCGTGGGGGACCTTGTCGTCTGCGGGGGCGAAATGATAGCAGGCACGCCATGCGGCCGAGGTCGCTGGCACAGCGTCGCGCAACTATGTTGCATCCAAAGGTCGCGAGGCCATTGCGATCGACATCATCTTCATGACGTGTTCGCCCGCGCCGGCGCGCACCTTCGGTGCCAGACCGAGATGGGCCATCACGTTCGATTGCCCGATCGTGGCAAGTCCATGCATGCTCGACCAGATGAACATGGCGTCAAGGTCCACACTGGCGCGCTGGCCCGCGCCGGGCTCATGCAGCCGGCGCAGCACGAGGCGCAACACATCGAAGGCATGGACAGCGTCCCGCACCATGTCGGGGTGGACGGCAGGTGCCGGCCATGGTGTTCCAAACATCAGTCGGTACTCCAGAGGGTGGCTCGCCGCGAACGCGAGGTATCGCCGCCCAAGGGCAGCCAGCTCGGCTTCGGGGTCGTCGTGATGGGCGCGCTCATCGAGGAATCGCGCAAACATTTCAAAGCATCGCCGGATCACCTCGGCAAGCAGATGATCGCGGCTGGCAAAATGCTTGTACGGGGCCTGGTGCGAAACCCGCAAGCGGCGGGCTACGTCACGCATGCTGAGCCGTTCCACGCCGTGTTCGGCGATGACTTCGTGCGCTGCACGGACGCAAGCTTCCTTCAACGAGAGCGGTGGTTCATTCGATCTGGGCATGGATGATCGGCGTGGGGTCATGGGCAGATTGCGCATCGTATACGCTCGACGAAGCGCGGCGGTTGACAATGTCAACCGCCGGGGCTATTGTGGTTGACACCGTCAACCACGGGGTTGCGCGCATGGGGCCGCCGGCTTCCTGCGGTACATCCCCAGTCCGGATCTACATCCTGGATCGTCAAATCGTTTCGCCTGGCCCCATCTCGAAACCGCGGCGGGTTGCACTCGCCGGACTGGTGACGCTGCCATTCCTGGGTCTGCCCGGGTGTGCGGCATTCAACTACACGGCGCCGGACGCGCCGAGGGCGTTGTCGGCAATCGACACGCTGACCCCGGCGCCGCAACTCGCGATCGTGCTTGGCAGCGGCGGTCCTCGCGGCTATGCCCATATCGGCGTGCTGCGGGTACTGGAAGATGCAGGCATAAGACCGGATCTGGTCGTCGGCAGCAGCGTTGGCGCGCTGATCGGAGTGTTCTGGGCCAGCGGCATGCCGGCGGCGCAGATCGATGCGCTATCGCAGCAGGGTGGTCCGTTGACGTTGTTCGACCCGTCGCCTTTTGCTGACCGGGGCTGGATTCGCGGCCAGAAATTGCAGGACTACGTCAACAACGGCCTGCAAGGCCGTCGTCTCGACGACCTGCCGCGACGCGCGATCGTGGTGGCCACGCGCCGTGACGACAAGCAGGCACGCTTCTTCACGACCGGCAATTCCGGAGTGGCGGTGCGTGCGTCCGGGGCCATGCCGGGGATCGTGTCTCCAGTCGGGATCGACGGCGTGGAATATGAAGATGGCGATGAATCGCTGCCGCTGGCGGTATCCGCGGCCCGCGCTGCCGGTGCCCGCTTTGTGATCGCGGTCGATGTGTCGGCGCGGGCGGATACAACGCCTCCCGCCGCATCGGACGCGATGCGATTACGGGACCTGCGACGAAGGTCCCGCATCGACCCCGAGGTGGCGAAGGCCGATTTTGTCATTCATCCCGCTCTCGGGTACCGCGCGGGTCCATGGCGCAGCTACTTTGTCGAATCGCGCGCCATCGGCGAGGCCGCCGCGCGCGAACTGCTGCCGGCGCTCCAGGCCGCGTTACAGAGCGCGCGGTAGGCATGTCACCGCGATCATCACCCTCATTTGCATCGTCCAAAGAGTCCATGGTCCGGCGATGCAGTAATATCGGCACGCAGGTGTCCGCCGCGAATCCCTTCGCGGCGGGTGAAACGGGAACGCGGTGCCGCACTCGGCAATGGGTGCGAATTCCGCGACTGCCCCCGCAACGGTAAGCCCTTCGAGGGCCGCTCTTTCATGCCACTGCCGCACGTCGCGGCGGGAAGGCGAGCGGTCCGCACGGCGAGTCCGGAGACCGGCCTGCGCCCCGGTGGCATCGCCCTTCACGTGGCGTTGCCAGCGGAGACCGCAGCGCGGGTGGCGCTGCGCACGGTCTGCCGACCCTGTCGGGCAGTCGCGCGCGCCCTGCGTGTGCCTGCTTCCAGTGCGCCGCCCGTGCGCACCTCCACTTCCGCGTTGTTCCTGTCGTCCACTGCCGTGCGGGGATGCACGGTGCTACGCGGAGTGTTGTTCATGTCGATCGTCTCGTTGTCCTGTTCCCGCCGGTCCGTCCGGCCCTTGCCGTCATCGTTGAAGGTCATGGCGTGCGTCGCTGCGGCACTGGGCGGCAGTTTCGCCGCCGCGCAACCGGCCACCCCCACCACCCTCGAACCCGTGGTTGTCACCGCAGCGCGCAGCCCGCAGTCCATCGCTGACCTGCTGGCTGACCTGACGGTGATCAGCGGCGCGGAGATCCAGCGCAGCGGCGCGCAGAGTCTGCCGCAACTGCTGCAGCGCCAGCCCGGCGTCGAAGTGACGATCAACGGCGGCCCGGGCGCCACGTCGGGCGTGTTCCTGCGCGGCGCCAACGCCGGGCAGACGCTGGTGCTGGTCGACGGGCTGCGCATCGGCTCGTCGTCCGTCGGCGCCACGGCGCTCGAGGCGATCCCGCTCGACCAGATCGAGCGCATCGATATCCTGCGCGGCCCGGCATCGAGCCTTTACGGCGCCGATGCGATCGGTGGCGTGATCCAGGTGTTCACGAAGCAGGCCGATGGCAGTGCCTTCGTACCCAGCGCCACCGCGGGCTACGGCACCTACGAAACGCGCAATGTCAGCGGCGGCCTGCGCGGGTCGCTCGGCCCGTTGCGTTTTTCGGTGCAGGCAGGCGGTACGCGCAGCAAGGGCTACAACGCGATCACCAACCCGGACAACTTCAGCTACAACGACGATCCCGATGGTTACGCGACCGAGAACGTGGGCCTGAATGCCGTGCTGCCCTGGGCGCCGGGCCAGGAGGTGGGCGTGCAGTATTTCCGCAATCGGCTCAACAACCAATACGACGGCGGCGCCGGCTTCGATGACCGCACGATCACGACGCTGGAAGCGTGGTCGGTGGTCAGCCGCAACAAGCTGGCGCAGAACTGGTCGTCGGTGCTCACGCTGGGCTCCGGCAGCGACGATTCGGTGTCGCAGACCGGCTACGGTGACTATCCGTACAAGACCACGCAGCGGCAATACACCTGGCAGAACGACATCACGCTGCCGGTGGGCTCGCTGGGTGTGATCCTCGAGCGGCGCGAGGAGGAACTGGCCAGCAACGATCCTTTCGCGGTCACCGAACGCGACACCAACTCGGTGACGGGTGTGTACCAGCTGCGCCACGAGGCGATCGCACTGCAGGCCAACCTGCGCTACGACCGCTCCAACCAGTACGGTGGCGAAACCACCGGGGGCATCACCGTCGGCTACAAGCTTTCGCCGGCATGGCGGTTCACGGCCGGGTACAGCACCGGCTTCAAGGCGCCATCGTTCAACGACCTCTACTACCCCGGGTTCTCCAACCCGGACCTGCAGCCGGAGACGTCGCGCAATGCGGAAGTCGGAGCGTACTGGACGTCATCAGCAGGCGAATGGCGCTGGGAAGCGCGCGCCATTGGCTATCACAACCAGGTCGACCAGCTGATCGTGTTCCAGTGCGACGCGGACTTCAACTGCGCGCCGTTCAATGTCGACCGCGCCACGCTCGAGGGCGTGACGCTGGGCCTCGACCTCGGCTGGCGCGATACGCGGATCAAGGCATCGGTGGACCTGCAGAACCCGGAAAACGATCGCACCGGCAACCTGCTACCGCGCCGTGCCCGGCAGCATGGCGCCGTGCAGGCGCTGCAGCAGTGGGGGCCGGTGCAACTGGGCCTCGAGTTCGTCGCGTCGTCGATGCGCTATGACAACGTTGCCAATACGGTGCGGATGGGCGGCTACGGTATCGTCAACCTCACGGCCGAGTGGGCCGTTGCCAAAGGCTGGTCGCTGTTCGCGCGCGGCAACAACGTGTTCGACAAGGACTACCAGCTGGCCGCCGACTATTCGACGGGCGGGGCCTCGGTGTTCGCAGGCGTACGCTGGCAGCCGTGAACATCGTTGTGCGCTTCGTGGTGGCGGCGTGGCTGGCGGCGGTTGCCGCTGCCGCCGCTGCTGCGGGCATCAGCGTGCGAGATGATGCCGGCGTGCAGGTGGTGGTGGCCGCACCCGCACAACGGATCGTGAGCCTGGCGCCACATGCAACGGAATTGCTGTTTGCGGCGGGTGCAGGCGCGAACGTGGTGGGGGTGGTGGCATGGAGCGATTTTCCGGCGGCGGCCAACGCGATTCCGCGCGTCGGCGATGCGATCGGCCTTGATCTTGAGCGGATCGTGTCGCTGCAGCCCGACCTGATCGTGACGTGGCCGTGGACCGCGCCGGCGCAGGTGGAGCAGCTCCGCGCGCGCGGCATTCCCGTCTACATGGTCGACGCCAAGAGCATCGGCGGCATTGCCGACAACGTCGAGCGGCTGGCCACGTTGGCGGGGACGTCCGCGCGCGCAGCTCCTGCGCTGACCGACTGGCGCCGTCGCCTGCGTGCGCTCGAAGCGCGTCCCGCTCCCGCCACTCCGTGGCGCGTGTTCTATCAATTGGGTGACGCGCCGATGTTCACGGTGGGCGCGCCGCAGCTGATCACGCAGGCGATCCGCCTCTGCGGTGGCCACAATGTCTTCGGTGCCCTGGCGGCACCCGCGCCGTCGATCAACGTCGAGGCCGTCGTGGCTGCGCGCCCGCAGGTGATCGTTGCGGGCACCGACAACGCGGTGCCACCGGCGTGGTTGCAGGCGTGGAAGCGCTGGCCGGACCTGCCGGCGGTCCGGGCCGGCAATCTCTTCACCGTCGACGCGATGTTGTTGCATCGGCCGGGTCCGCGCTTCATCGACGGGGTCACGCAGCTGTGCGCCGCGCTCGATGGCGCGCGCGCCGCGCAGTAGTGAGCGTTTGATCCATAGGCTGGCTACGTTTGCAGGCGCGGCTTCAGCCTCGCAGGGATGTCGACGCGCCAGACCCGTGAGGCCTCGCCTGCAAACGGGGTATTCCGCGATCTCGTTTCAGGCCGGCAGGAACGCGGTGCCGCGCGGATGCGGCACGGCGACCAGTGGCTGGCCGTACAGCGCGGAAAGGCGCTCGGCGGTCAGCAATGCGGCCGCCGGCCCCGCCTCGACGTGCTCGCAGCCGAG
>JANNNM010000584.1:0-1506 GCA_031398535.1 Betaproteobacteria bacterium
TGGCCTACAAGGTGTTCTACGGCACGCGCGGCTTCCTGATCGGCGACGCCGTCTACCGCTTCGAGCACAGCAACAACCGCTATCGCATCTCCACCGTCGGCGAAGCGCGCGGTCTTGCCGCGCTGGTGCTGCGCGGCCAGGGCAAGATCGAAAGCCGCGGGCTCATCACCGAGGACGGACTGCAGCCGCTGACCTTTCGGGTCGAACGCGGCGGCCCCGACCGCGTGGAAACCGCGGCCTTCGACTGGGAAGCGGGCCTGCTCACCATGTTCGACGGCAAGACCGAAGCCCTGGACCTGCCCACCTTCGATCCGCTGGCGCTGATGTGGCAGTACTATTTCACGCCGCCCACCGTCGAGCGGGTGAGCTTCACCGTCGGCACGCCGCGGCGCATCCATCGCTACACGCTGACGCGCGAAGGCACCGAGACGATCGACTGGCCGCAGGGCAAGATCGAGGCCGAGCGCTGGCACCGGCAGAGCCTCGACGGCAAGACCGATGCGTATGTGTGGCTGGCGCCCTCGCTGCGCCACATCCCGGTGAAGATGCGCGTCTCCAACACGGATCGCGGCACCATCGAAGTCGTGCTCGATTCCATTCGCGTCGACGAGACCGCCGCTGGCATGACGCGCGACGAACTGACGATCCCGCGCGCGCAGACCGACGCCTCCGCGGCCCCCACCACCTCGCCTGCAGCCGCCGCCACGGGCAATCCACAGCCCGGCGCCACCTTTCCGACCATGACGGGCCAATGACGCTACGCACCAACCAGATCGCCGTCCTCGCCGCCGCCATCGAGCGCGTGCGCCGCTTCGACACCCCCGCCGACAACGGCCTTCGCGCGTACTTCCGCGCCAACCCGCAGATGGGACAGCAGGATCGCGCGCTGGTCGCCGACGTCGTGTTCGCCTTGTTGCGGCGCCAGCGTTCGCTGCTCGAACTGGCGCAGACCACCGAACCCCGCAAGCTCGCGCTGGCCGTGCTGGTCCGTGAACTGGGGCGCTCGCTGCGCGACCTCGAACCCGCGATCAGCAAGTCCGACGCCGACTGGTTGCGCGAATTCAAGTCGCGCCTCGCCACGCCGTTGCCCGACGCCGTGGCCAACGACCTTCCCGACTGGCTGTGGAAGCAACTGGGCGAGGCCTACGGCGACGAGGAACGCAGCGCCCTTGCGCGCGCATGGCTGGCCCCTGCCACCTTCGACCTGCGCGTCAATCCGCTGAAGGTCACGCGCGAGGAGGCACTGGCGGCGCTGACCGCCGATGGTTTTGACGTGACGCCCACGCCCTATTCGCCGCTGGGCATTCGCGTCGCGGGCCGGCCGTCGCTGGCGCACTACCCGTGGCTCGAGGACGGCCGCCTCGAAGTGCAGGACGAAGGCAGCCAGCTGATCGGCTATGCGGTGGCGCCACGGCGCACCGACATGGTGGTCGACTTCTGCGCGGGTGCTGGCGGCAAGACATTGCTGCTGGGCGCCTTGATGCGTTCGCGCGGACGCTTGTATGC
>JANNNM010000605.1:0-2334 GCA_031398535.1 Betaproteobacteria bacterium
CACTGCGGCGGCCGCCTCACTCGTCGACGCGCCTGAGGCGTCCCGAAATGCAGCGAACAGCTTCCCGGTCATCTCCTGCGCCACGACCGATTCGCCCTGCATCGCCCGCGCAATGGCCTGGACCAGCGCCTCGCCCTCCATCGTCTTCAGCAGGTAACCGCAGGCGCCGGCACGCAGCGCGGCGGTCAGGTCCCGTTCATCCTCGCTGACGGTCAGCATCAGGATGCGTGCGTCGGGCGCGGCTTCACGCATGGCGGGCAATGCATCCACGCCATTGACCCCGGGCAGGTGGTTGTCCAGCAGCACGAGGTCGGGCTGCAGGTCCTGCAAGCGGCGCAGGGCCTCGCCGGCGTCCGCCGCGTCACCCACGACCTGCAACTGCGGATACCGCGCCAGCAGCGCGATCAGCCCGCGCCGGAACAGCGTGTGGTCGTCGACCACCAGGATCCTGATCGGGGACGACGGCGGCGCGGGGATCGCCGTCATTGCGCCGCCATGGCGGGCACGGCCGGCACTGCGGCATCCGCCGACGTGCCGGCAGGCACCGGCAACGTCAGCACGACCGCCGTGCCGTGACCCGGCCTCGACCGGATGTCGAGCGTGGCGCCGAGCCTCTCGGCGCGTTCGGCCATGATGCGCAGTCCGACATGCATCTCGCCGGCATGTTCGCCGGTCCCGGCAAAGCCGACCCCGTTGTCGCGGATCTCGAAACGCCATTGCGGCTGCTGCGCCACGTCCATCCATACCGTGGTCGCGTGCGCATGCTTGCGGATGTTGGACAGGGCTTCCTGCAGGATGTGCAGCACCTGCACCTGCAGGTCCGGGGCCAGTGGTATACCGTGCCCCTGCATCCCCATGATCGTCTTCAATCCGCTCTGGTGCTCGAACTTGCGTAGCGTTGTCTGCAGTGCCGGTTCGATGTCCTCCGCGTTGGTCCGGGTCCGGAAGTGGACCAGAAGCTCGCGCACGTCGCTGTAGCACTCCCGCACGCCGGTGTCGATCTCGGCCAGCGTTCGCTCGACCTGATCCCGGTTTCCGCCGTCGATCGCTTCGCGCATCAACTGCACCTGGATCTTGAGGAAGGCCAGCGCCTGCGCAATCGAATCGTGCAGTTCGCGTGCGAGAAAGCTGCGTTCCTGCGATACCGCGGCCTCCTTTTCCAGCGCCTTCAGCCGCAGATTCTCCATCGCGCCGGCGAGATGCGCGGTCAGCGCCTCCAGCAGCGACCGTTCGGCCGGGGACGGGGTCACCTGCGCATGGAAGAAGAGGTCCACTTCCCCCATCACCCGTTCGTGCAGCCGTACGGGAATCGACACCAGCGTCTCGAAGCCCGCGTCAGCGCAATGGGACATGCCCGTCGGCGCCATCGTGCTGATCGGGATCACGCGCGCGCCCGGCGCGCTTCGGCGGACGCCACAGTGACAAGCATCCGCGTGCAGGCACTGCTCGCCATCGGCCATCGTGGCAGGCAGGCCCTCGGCCGCCAGCATCAGATAGCGCTGGTTGGCCTCATCGGACCAGCGCACGGCCACGCCGTCGGCGCGCGCAACGCGCCCCACCCGCGCCGCAAATCCGCCGGCGAGTTCCTTGAGCGTGGCGGCGCTGGCCACCAGTGCGGTCACGTCGTAGAGAGCCTCGAGACGCTCGCGCTTGTCCTCGAGTTCCGCCGTCTTGGCGGCAACCTTGGCCTCCAGATCGCCGTACATCGACTGGATGTGCTCGGCCATGCTGTTGAAGCCATCGGCCAGCGTGCCGAACTCGTCGCTGGTGACGCGTTCGACCCGTGCCGAGAACTGCCCGCGCTGGATACTTTCGATAGCCTGGCTCAGCATGCCGACCGGTTCCAGCACGAACAGGTAGCCCACGTACAGCAACAGGGCTGCGCCGACGATCGCAAACACCATCATGGCCACCTGCAACAGGTGCAGCATCGTGGTCCATCGGGACATGTGCCGCTCGATGGCGGTGACCACGCTGTCGATGTTGGCGACGAACGCGGCCGTGTCGTCGCGCAGCCTCGCGTTGCCGTCGGCGCTGTCCGTGGCACCAAGCTGCCGGAACGCCTCCCAGTCGCGCTCCACCACGCCGAAGCGTTCTCGCACCGCGTCATCCCACGGGACGAACAACGGGCGCTCGAGGTCGCCATGGCGCAGCAGTTCGAGACTGCGCTCGAATGCCGTCCGCTGCTGCGGCAGAGCGGCGGTCTCGCCACTGTGGAACGCCAGTGCCATGCGATAGGCCTGCATGCGCATGCGTCCCGCTTCGTTGACCGCCGCCGCGCCACCGTCAAGCTGCCACGACACCCACAATGTCAGGGCAATGGACAGCAAAGCC
>JANNNM010000617.1:0-4974 GCA_031398535.1 Betaproteobacteria bacterium
CGTCAATGCGCCGATGTTGCGGCCGGATCTGAGCTGGTAGCGGAAGAGTCGGGCAGGTGCTTGCTGTGGGTTCTGTAGGCGAGGCTTCAGCCTCGCAGGGCCAGCGCGAGATTTGACCTGCGAGGCCGAGGCCTCGCCTGCAACGCGATTCACGCGCGCGTGATCACGGCGGCGGTATCTGCGCAATGGCGTCGGTGAGACGCACGAAGTCCGCAACGCTCAGCGTTTCCCCGCGCGCGCCGGGATCCACCTCTGCGCTTTCAATCACCTTCACATCGCACAGCGCGGACAGCGCGTTGCGCAGCGTCTTGCGCCGCTGCATGAAAGCGGCGCCGACAACACGCGCGAACAAGGCTTCATCCGCGATGACGGGCTTGGCGTCGCCGAGCGGAATGAGGCGCGCGACGGCGGACTCCACTTTCGGCGCAGGCCGGAAGGCACCCGGCGGCACGATGAAGAGGCGGGTGATCCTGAAGCGTACCTGCAACATCACGGTGAGCCGACCGTAATCGGCGGTACCAGGATCCGCCGTCATCCGCGCGACCACCTCCTTCTGCAGCATCACATGCAGGTCGCGCAGTTGCGTGTCGTATGCGGCCAGCAGGAACAACAGTGGTGAACTGATGTTGTAGGGCAGGTTGCCGACGACGCGCAGGTTCGGTCCCAGCGACGCGTAGTCGAAGGCGAGTGCGTCGGCCTCATGCAACGTCAACTGCGCCGGCGTGAAGTTGGTGCGCAGCCGCGCGGCCAGGTCACGGTCGATCTCGATGGCGCTGATGTGGCCGGCGCGCTCAATCAGGCCGCCGGTGATGGCGGCCAGCCCGGGACCGATCTCGACCAGGTTGTCGCCGGGCACAGGCGCCACCGCATCGATGATGCGGCGGACGTAGTGGGTGTCGGCGAGGAAGTTCTGGCCGAATCGCTTGCGGGCTTGGTGTCCTTGCATGATGTGCTGCTTCCGTTGGCGACGCTTCAGCCTCGCGCCGTACCGCGCTGGTTGGTGGGGGCGAGGACATGTGGATTGTCCACGAGTGTCTGACACAGATAGTCGGTAAAGGTGCGAATGCGCGTCACCCGCCGCACATCCGGGTGCGTGAGGATCCACAACTGCGTATCCAGCGCCGGCATCGGTTCGGCGACGCGCACCAGATCCTTCTCGCGGTCGCCCAGGAAGCACAGCAGGAACCCGACGCCCAAGCCGGCCTTCACGGCATCGACCATCGCGGTGAGGCTGTCGACTCGCACCGCGATGCGTTCGGACGGAACATGCGCGGCGACCCAACGCGCCTGGCCCAGGTGCCCGAGGTTTTCGTCGGGGGCCACCCACGCCTGCTTGGCCGGATCGGTCTCGCCGCGATGCGTGCGCCAGTAGGTGCGCGCTGCGTAGAGCGCGGTTTGCACGCGCCCCACCTGCCGTCCCGCCAGTTGCGGCGGCGGATCGTTGGACCCGCGCAAGGCCACGTCGGCCTCGCGCCGGGTCAGGCTGGAGAACGCATTGTTCACGACGACCTGCAGGTCGATGCCTGGGTGGTCATGGCGGAACCGGGTCAGCGCGGGCAGCAGCAGGCCGCGCGCCAGCGTGTCGGTGGTGGTGATCCGGATCGACCCCGTCAACCTGGTGTCGAGAGCACTCAGCGCGCGCGTGGCGGTATCGATGTCGCCTTCCACACCGCGCAGGCGGTCGCGCAGGTCCTCCCCCGCGGCTGTCAGCACATAGCCGGTGGGCAGGTGCTCGAACAGGCGAGCGCGCAGATCCGCCTCCAGCCGGTGCAGGCGACGCAGCACCGTCGAGTGGTTGACGCCCAGCGTGCGCGCCGCGCCCGACAGCGAGCCCGTGGTGTCCACGGTCAGGAAGACGCGCAGGTCGTCCCAGTCCATGTTCTGCAAATATGCATAAGTGTGGTGCCGTAATCGCTAATTGTTACGCATCCGAGCATAGCCTAAATTGTAGTCAGGCGTCCGGTTCCCGGACCCCACCATCCTTCAGGAGCCACTACCATGACCCAACTGCTGACCCTTGCCCAGCTGCAAGCCCAACGTGCGGCGCAGCCGTCCACCATCCTCATCGATGCGCTGGGCGAGCGCTGCTTCGCGGCCGAACACAT
This sequence comes from Betaproteobacteria bacterium, assembly GCA_031398535.1. GTDB lineage: Bacteria > Pseudomonadota > Gammaproteobacteria > Burkholderiales > Casimicrobiaceae > VBCG01. The sequence continues at coordinate 2,106 of JANNNM010000617.1, forward strand.
CCCGGGCGCCATCAACGTGCCCCATACCGTCTCCGACGAGGTGCTGCTGGCGGCGGTGCCGGATCGCCATGCCACGATCGTGACGTACTGCGCCAACCCGGCCTGCCAGAACTCGCACATCCTGGCGCACCGACTGCGGGTGCTGGGCTACACGAATGTCGCGGTGTTTGCCGGCGGCAAGAAGGAATGGACCGAGGCTGGGCTGGAACTGACCGTGGCAGCCGTCCCCGCGTGAATGCAGTCGTTCAGGACGCGACGGCGCCCGATGCGACCCGGTTGCGGTTGTTGGCCAGCGTGATGGCGAGGTCCACAGCAGCGAACAGGCTGCCGGGATCCGCCGTCCGCGCCAGCGCCGGGTCGCGCGCCAGGTCCAGCGCCGTGCCGTGATCGACCGAGGTGCGCGGGAAGGACAGGCCCAGCGTGACGTTGATGCCCTGCCCGAAGCTGGCCGCCTTCAGCACCGGCAGGCCCTGGTCGTGGTACATCGCGACGACCGCGTCGAACAGCTTCACGTGGTCGGGGACGAACAACGTGTCAGCCGACAGCGGGCCGGTGAAGTCGGCGTTCTCGGTGGCGGCGGCATCGGCCATCGCCGGCGCGATTACATCGATCTCTTCGCGGCCGAGGTGGCCGCCTTCGCCGGCATGGGGATTGAGGCCGCAGACGGCGATGCGCGGCCGGGCGATGCCGAACTTGGTGCGCAGCTCGCGGGCGGTGATCACCAACGTTTCACGGACGACTTCACGGGTGATGGCGGTGGGGACGTCGCGCAGCGCCAGGTGGGTTGTGGCCAGCGCAACGCGTAGCGGCGATTCTGCCTGTCCACCGACCAGCAGCATCACGACGCGTGGGGTGAAGGTGCGCGCGGCCAGGAATTCCGTGTGACCGGTGAATGCGATTCCGGCGTCCATCAGCACGCTCTTCTGCACGGGTGCGGTGACCAAAGCATCAAAGGCGCCGGTGGCGCAGCCGTCGCAGCCGCGCTCCAGAAGCGTGATCACATGACCAGCGTTGGTGGGGTCGAGTTGGCCGGGTTCTGTGGCAACCGTGACCGGCAGGTCCCAAACTTCGATCGAACCGTTGCCGGGTGGATAGGCCGTCGCATCGAATTTGACGAGCTTGGTCTCGATACCGATACGCGCCGAACGCGCGGCCAGCAATGCATGGTCCCCCAGTACCACCAATCGCGCCGCAAATGGCTGCGCCGCATGGCGTTGCGCCAGCATCGCTATGAGTTCAGGGCCGATGCCGGCGGGTTCGCCGGTGGTGATCGCAAGCGTGGGGATCGGAGTCACCCGTCAATGTTACCGCGACCGGGTATCGCATCGACGGATGACGTCGCCCCAAGTCATCTGCAGCGCCAGGACTCAGGCCAGGCGGACATTCCCCGAATAGAGTGTTGCGGGTGTCTGCAACGTCTGCGCCGATGCTGCGAACGTAGCACTGGCAAGGACCGTCTGAGCCGGCTGGGCGCCAATGGTTGCCAGCGAATTGCGGTGTCCGAAGTCGTACGCAAGGTCGCCGCCCAATGCAGATGTGTCGCTGCCCCACTGGTAGCTGGCCGAGAGCGCGTTGCTGACACTCCAGCTCGTCAGCGTGGGGTTGGCCACCAGTGCCGCATCGAAGGCGTTGACTACGGTCTGGAAATTGAAGTCCACGACCCTCTTGTTCAGCAACGGATCGGTTCCCGCCGGCGCATAAGCCGCCATGGCGTCGGCCACCACCTGAAGGTTGAGAACGCTCTTTTTGTTGACGCCGGTCTGGTACCAATCCTTGAACGTGATCTGATCGCCGTTGCTGGCGTCCAGAATGAGATCAAGGCCGGTCTTGCGAAGCTTCAGGTTGGCGTAAGTGATGCCGCCACCCAGCGTAAGGGTGTCGTCGGTGCCAGTACTGGCGTTGACGACATCGGCACCATCACCCTTGTTGAATCCGATGATGTCAGAACCGTTCCCGGTCGTGATGGTATCGGCGCCCGTGCCGCCGATGAACATCCCGCGCGCGGTCCCTCCCACCAAAGTGTCAATGCCTGCGCCGCCGTCGAGCAGGTTGTTGCCGACGGTATCGGTGATGGCGTCGTTGCCGGAGCCACCTTGCAAAAGATCGTTGCCGTTGTTGCCGTTCAGGATGTCATCGCCGGCATCGCCCCACAGCGTGTCGTTACCGTCCATGCCCGCCAGTGTGTTGACGGCGGTGTTGCCGCGAAGCCAGTTGTCGAGCGTGTTGCCGGTGCCGTTGAGGCTTGCGGTGCCGGTGAGCGCGAGGTATTCAACGTTGGCGGCCAATGTGTGGGTGGCAGCGCTATGGACAAGGTCGGTGCCCTCCGCGGCGTTCTCGGTGACGATGTCGGTGGCGATGTCCACCACATAGGTGTCGTTGCCGGTCCCACCCTTCAACGTGTCGTTACCTGTTCCGCCGGTCAGGATATTGTCACCGGCATTACCGGTGATGACGTTGTTGAGCGTGTTGCCCGTGCCGTTGATGGCGGTACTACCGGTCAACGTCAGGTTTTCGACGTTGATGGCCAGTGTCAGCGTGACGGCGCTTTGGACCAGATCCGTGCCTTCGCCGGCATTCTCCGTGACGACATCGGTGGCGACGTCGACGATGTAGGTATCGTTGCCCGCACCGCCCTTGAGCGTATCGGTACCGGCGGCGCCATCGAGCGTGTTGTTTCCCGTGTTGCCGGTAACTGTGTTGGCCAACGTGTTGCCGGTCGCATTGATGGCCGCGGTCCCTGTCAGCGTCAGGTTTTCGACATTGGCGGCAAGCGCCAACGTGATGGAGCTCTGGACCAGGTCCGTTCCCTCTGCCGCATTCTAGGTGACGATGTCACCTGCGTTGTCGACGACATACGTATCGTTGCCTG
>JANNNM010000618.1:0-2857 GCA_031398535.1 Betaproteobacteria bacterium
CCGATGTCGAATCGCTGCCTCCGGCAGTCAGGCTAAGCCTCCCGGACTGGCTCTACGAACGGCTCGTAGCCGAATATTCAGAGCAGGAAGCACTCGCCTTCGGCCGCGCCATGCTCAAGTCCGCGCCGCTGGACCTGCGGATCAACACGCTGCTGGGGGACCGGGACCAGGTGCTGGCGGAACTCCGTGCCAGCGGATTCGCTGCCGAACCGACGCACTGGTCTCCGATCGGCATCCGCCTCGCAGGCAAACCCGCAATCAATCGCCACCCGTCCTTCACCCGCGGCGCGGTCGAAGTCCAGGACGAGGGCAGCCAGCTGCTTGGATATCTGGTTGCACCCAAGCGGCGCGAGATGGTGGTGGATTTCTGTGCCGGGGCGGGCGGCAAGACTCTCATGATGGGCGCACTGATGCAGTCTGCGGGGCGCCTGTACGCTCTCGATGTTTCAGAGAAGCGGCTCAACAATCTCAAACCGCGGCTCAAGCGTTCCGGACTTTCCAACGTCCACCCGCAACTCATCCAGGGGGAAAACGACATCAAGGTGAAGCGCCTGGCCGGCAAGATCGATCGCGTGCTGGTCGATGCGCCGTGCACCGGCTTCGGCACGCTGCGCCGCAATCCCGACCTCAAGTGGCGGCAGCCCGAAACCGCGGTGGCCGAACTGGCGGCGAAGCAGGCGTCGATCCTGGCGGCCGCCGCCACCGTCGTGAAGCCCGGCGGCCGCCTCGTGTATGCCACCTGCAGCGTGCTGCCAGCCGAGAACGAGGCGATCGTCGCGGCCTTCCTTGCCACGCATCCGCAGTTCAGCGCCGGCAACGTCGCGGCCGACCTGGCGCGCGCGGAGATTCCGCTCGACACCGGGCCCACGCTGAAGCTGCTGCCGCACCTGCACGGCTGCGACGGCTTCTTCGCCGCGACGCTCGAACGCGCACGCTGATAAAGTGCGGCTGGCCGCGCGGCGACTTCCACCGTCGCGCTTCACGCTTTCCATGTCACGGCCGAACCATGCTCACCCCGATCGACTATTCCCTCTTCGAAACCGTGCTGCGCTCCGGCACGAGCTGGATCGAACTGCTGCTCGTACTGGCGTGCGTCGGCGTCGCGTGGCTCTTTGATCGCAAGGTGGAAGTGCGTTCGCGGGCCGCCGCCGCCGACTCGTACGCACGCCTGCACGGTGGGCTGGCCCGCCTGCTGTTCCCGTTCACCGCGATCATGCTGCTGCTGCTTGCGCGCTTCTTCTATCGCCGCGCCGGCGGCATCCCGTTCTTCATCGACGTCGCGATGCCGCTGCTGATCGCGCTGGGCATGATCCGCATGCTGGTCTATGGCATGCGCCGCCTGTTTGCCCAACAGGCGTGGCTCAAGACCTCCGAGCGCGCCATCGCGTTTTCGATCTGGACGCTGGCGGCCCTGTATTTCATCGGCGTGCTGCCCGAGATCTGGAGCGAACTCGACACCATCGTCCTGCCCATCGGCCGATCGTCCGTGTCACTGCTGACCATCGGCAAGGGGTTGCTCGCCATCGTCGTCACCGCGGTCGTTACGCTGTACCTGTCCGGGTTGATCGAGGGACGCCTGCGCAGCGCCACGTCGCTTGATACCAACACCCAGGCGCTGCTGTCGAAGTTCATTCGCGCCGTGCTGCTGGTGGTTGGCGTCCTGGTGGCACTGCAGTCGATCGGCTTCGACCTGACGCTGCTCACCGTCTTCGGCGGCGCGCTCGGCGTGGGCATCGGGCTTGGCCTGCAGAAGTTGGCTGCCAACTACATCGCGGGCTTCACGATCCTGATCGACAAGTCCATCCGGCTGGGCGACATCATCACGGTGGACGGGCGCTATGGCACGGTGGCGCGCGTCACCAACCGCTATGTGGTCGTGCGCAGCGTCGACGGCGTCGAAGCCATCGTGCCCAACGAAACGCTCGTCACCACGACGGTGCTCAATCACTCCCGCAATTCGCGCGTGCTGCGCGTCACGCTGCCGTTGCAGGTGGCGGGCAATGCCGACGTCGAGCGGGCGCTGGAACTGATGCTGGCCGCCACGCGCAGCGAGCCCCGCGTCCTGCAGGACGTCAACCCGCCGGCGGCCACGCTGACCGGCTTTGTGGATGGCGCCATCAACCTGGAGCTGGCGTTTTCGCTGCGCGACCCGGACAAAGGTCCCGGAACCGTCCGCAGCGCTATCTATCGGCAGATTCTTGCGTCTTTCCGGGCCGCCGGCATTGAAATGGCGCCCCCGCGGCGCGACGTGGGGAGGGTACCGCCGCCGGCCGGCAGCGCCTGACCACCGGGCAGCCCGGGCGCACCGTCCCGAGGCTTGATTCGGTGTTTGGGCCGCACTCGCGTAAAATGGTGGGTTAGGCACCACAACTGGCATCCTCGCACCCCTGAAAAGGTGCATGAATATCGGAAAATCAATGAGTTACGACTTCCTCTCCTTCGCGTCGCACGGTCTTGTAGACCTGCCGTGGTGGGGGTACATCGTGGTTGCCCTGGCGCTGACGCATGTCACGATCGCCTCGGTCACCATCTTCCTGCATCGCAGCCAGGCGCACCGCGCGCTGGACCTGCACCCGATCGTCTCCCATTTCTTCCGGTTCTGGCTGTGGCTCACCACGGGCATGGTCACCAAGGAATGGGTGGCCATCCATCGCAAGCATCACGCGAAGGTGGAGACGCCGGACGATCCGCACAGCCCGCAGACCCGTGGCATCGACAAGGTTTTCTGGCAGGGTGCCGAGCTCTACCGCGAAGAGTCGCGGAACATGGACACGATGGAAAAGTACGGCCATTTCACGCCGGACGACTGGATCGAGCGCAACGTCTACACCCGCTTCTCGTGGCAGGGGGTCGGCCT
>JANNNM010000669.1:0-3134 GCA_031398535.1 Betaproteobacteria bacterium
CCACGGTGACGATGGCATCGGGCACCACCATCGCCCCGGGCGGTTGCACGATCGTGGTGGCCATCACTTCGTCCACGCCGGGCACCGTCACCAACACCACGGGCAGCCTGCAGACCAACGTCGGCACGGTCCCGCCGGCCAGCGCGCCGATCACCGTCACCACCGGCAGCACGCTGGTGAAGACGATCGTCCCGTCGACGATTGCGCCGGGAGGCACGGCCGCGCTGACGCTGGCGCTCGGCAATGCGACGGCGGCACCGCTGACGCTGACGGCCCCGTTCACCGACACGATGCCGGCGGGTGTCACCACGACGTCGTCCAACACCGGCACCTGTACCGGCGTAACGGTGACGTCGACCACGATCACGATGGCGTCGGGTACTTCGATTCCGGTGGGTGGCTGCACGATCGTCGTGACCGTGACGTCGTCCACGCCGGGCACGGTGATCAACACGACAAGCCCGCTGCAGACCAATGCGGGCACGACGCCACCGGCCACCGCGCCGTTGACCGTGGTTGCGGCTGCCATCACGCTGACCAAGGCTTTCACGCCGGCGCAGATCGTCGTGGGCTCGAACGCAACGCTGATCCTGACGCTCGGCAACGCGGGCCTCACGCCAGTCACGCTGACCGCGCCGTTCACCGATCCGATGCCGTCGGGGTTGACGATCACGTCGCCCAATACCGGAACGTGTCCGGGCGTCACCGTCACGCCGACGCTGATCACGATGTCCACCGGATCCATCGTGCCGCCAGGCGGATGCACGATCATCGTCGGCGTCCAGGCCTCCGCAGTCGGCTCCTATGTGAACATCACGAGCCAGCTGGCGACCAGCGGTGGATCGTCGCCGCCGGCCACCGCACCGATTGCCGTGGTGGTACCGCCGGTGGTCGGCGAGCCGATTCCGGTCGACTCACCGTTCGCGTTGGCACTGCTATTGTTGATGCTGGCTGCGGCCGGCGCAATGCAACTGCGTCGGCGCAGGCTGTAGCGCGCGACGCCACTTCCACTCGAGAGGATTCATGCATTCCTGCAGACTTCGCAACGTTTTTCCGGCGACTGTGGTCATCATCCTGATGGCCACCGCCGCCGGCAGTGCCGTGGCCAATTCGATCCAGGCGCAGATGACGATCAATGGCAGCACCGTCGTCGATGAATCGCGCACCGGATCGTCGATTTCCGCGCGCTACAGTTCCACGGTGAACAACGTCTCGGGTTCGATGGAGATGCGCGCCTTCCGCGGGGGGGATGTCGGCGCGAAGGCCACCGTCGCCGGCGGTGCCACATCCACCGCGAAGGCCATCGCCAAGTCGTTCGCGACGTATGACTTGGAACGCCCGGCCAGCGGGGCCGATGTCGCCGGGGGGCAGGTCATCCTGTCGCTGTTGCTGACCGGTGAAGTCTCGGGCAATGCCACGCTCGAACTCAAGGTCGACACGGTGCTGCTGACCAACGAAGGCGAAGCCCGCGCCGGGACGTCGCGCACGCTCGTCGGGCAGCCGGGGCGCGAGCAGGTTGCCTTTGACCTGTCGTTGCCGCTGCCCGCTAATCTCGGTGCGACGGGGCCCATTGCCGTCGATCCCTCGCTGGCGCTGACCGCCGTGGCCACGATCACGCCGGCCGGCGGCCAGGTGCAGACCTCAACGGCGGATGCGATCGACTCGGGCAAGGTCGTCGGCTTCCGCGTGCGCAATGCGGCGGGCGTGCAGGTGCCCGGCTTCACGCTTGCAGGCGACGGCAAGAACGTGCCCGAGCTGGCCGCGCCGCCGGTTGGGCTGGCCACGGCCGTCGAGTATTTCAACGCCACTTTCTCGCACTACTTCATCACGGCCAATGCCGACGAGATCGCAAAGCTCGATGCCGGCGTCATCGCCGGCTGGCAACGCACGGGACTTTCCTTCAGCGTCTACACCACCGCGGCGCCCGGCACCGTGGCGGTCTGCCGGTTCTTCTCCGCGTCGTTCGCGCCGAAGAGTTCGCACTTCGTCGCGCCGCGTGGACTGGGTTGCGAGGCCGTGCTGGGCAGCCCGATCTGGCAGTTCGAAGGCGATGTGTTCTACACCGCGCTACCCGATGCGGCCGGCGCGTGCCCGGCCGGCAATGTGCCCGTCTACCGCCTGTACAACAACGGGCAGAGCGGCGCGCCGAACCATCGCTTCACGATCAGCGAAGCCGTGCAGCTCGACATGATCGCGGAGGGCTACATCCCGGAGGGTGCGGGCACCGGGGTCGGGATGTGTTCGCCGAATTGACTTTGCATGCAGCGCGCGCACCCAAAGAAAAAGGCCGGGAATCTCCCGGCCTTTTTCACTGCAGCGTGCTACTTGAAGATCAGGCAGCCTGGATGTTGCTGGCTTGCTTGCCCTTCGGGCCCTGCGTGACTTCGAAGGAGACCTTCTGGCCTTCCTTCAGCGTCTTGAAGCCGGGCATGTTGATCGCGGAGAAGTGCGCGAAAAGATCTTCGCCACCGCCGTCCGGAGTAATGAAGCCGAAACCCTTTGCGTCGTTAAACCACTTCACGGTACCTGTTGCCATTTCTGTAATTCCTTAAGATAAATAATCGGCGGGCGGATGCCCGCCCCATGTTTCATTCTCAAGGACAGAAATCTACAGAACCGCGATCGCTTAAGACCGGGCCGGTACGTACTCTAGCTCTTGAAACAAAACACCTTTGGGAGTGTACACGACCTGTCAAGCTTTGGGAATGCCCCCCCTTCCGGCCCGGCGGCTGCCGTCCGGCGGGGGCCGGGATGGGCGGAAGGTTCCGGGAGGGGGCGCAGCGCTACCGGGCGTGTTCCGCCCGGGCCAGCGCGGCGCCGGCCGCCAGCGCCCGCAGCTTGCCCCGGGCCACGTCGCGGGACAGCGGGACCATCCCGCAGTTGGTGCAGGGGATGATCCGTTCCGCCGGCACGAAGGCCAGCGCCGCGCGGATGGTCGCCGCCACCTCCTCCGGGGTCTCGATCCGGTCCGAGGCCACGTCGATCGCCCCGAGCAGGACATCCTTCCCCTGCAGCAGGCCGATCAGCTCCAGCGGCACGTGCGAATTGGCGCATTCGAGCGAGACCTGGTCGATCGTGGACGCCGCCAGCAACGGAAAGGTCTCCTCGTACTGGCGCCATTGCGAGCCCAACGT
>JANNNM010000676.1:0-1243 GCA_031398535.1 Betaproteobacteria bacterium
CAACGGCCTCACGCTCGGCAGCGTCTACGCGGTGGTCGCGCTGGGCTACACGATGGTCTACGGGATCATCCAGCTCATCAACTTCGCCCACGGCGAGGTCGTGATGATCGGCGCGATGGTGGCGTACACGGTGATCGTCACGCTGACGGGCGCCAACATCGGCCTGCATCCGCTGCTGATCGTGCTGGCCGGCGTGCTGGTGGCGGTGCCCGCGTGCATGGGCGTCGGCTACACGCTCGAGCGTACCGCCTACCGGCCGCTGCGCCGCGCGCCGCGTCTTGCCCCGCTGAACACCGCGATCGGACTCTCGATCATCCTGCAGAACCTCGCGCTGATCATCTGGAGCCGCAACCCGATGCCGTATCCGCAGATCATCGCGGCCGTGCCGTACCACATCACCGGCAACCCCGACGGCGCCACGATCACCAATGTGCAGATCGCGATCATCGTCACCTCGTTCGCGATGATGGCGGGGCTCCTGTTCCTCGTGTACCGGACCCGGCTGGGCGTGGCGATGCGCGCCACGTCGCAGAACCAGCAGGTGGCCGGCCTGATGGGCATCGACATCAACCGGGTAATCTCGCTGACCTTCGTCATCGGCGCGGGGCTGGGCGCCGTGGCCGGCGTGATGATCGGCAGCTACTACGGCATCGCGCATTACCAGATGGGCTTCATCCTCGGCCTCAAGGCGTTCTCCGCCGCGGTGCTGGGCGGCATCGGCAACCTGGGCGGCGCCATGCTGGGCGGGCTGCTGCTGGGCGTGATCGAGGCCATGGGCGCGGGCTACGTCGGCGACCTCACCAACCTGTGCCAGTTCGCCGGCTGGTCCGACGCGCTCGACCGACGTTGCGCCGACAATCCCAACCTCACGCTCTTCGGCTCCAACTACCAGGACGTGTTCGCATTCCTGGTGCTGATCGCCGTGCTGGTCTTCCGTCCGTCCGGCCTGCTCGGCGAACGCGTTTCGGATCGCGCCTGAGTTGCCCATGAAGACTTTCTTCGACACGACGAAGAACCCGTGGCTGGTGAAGGCCGGGTTCCTGCTGGTCATCGCCTGCCTGCTGATCCTGCCGTGGGTGCTGGCGTCGGTGGGCACCGCGTGGGTGCGCATCACCAACCTCGCGATCCTGTATGTGTTCCTGGCGCTGGGCCTGAACATCGTCGTCGGCTTCGCCGGTCTGCTCGACCTCGGCTACATCGCGTTCTATGCGGTGGGCGCCTACGTCTACGCGCTGCTGGCCAG
>JANNNM010000678.1:0-5207 GCA_031398535.1 Betaproteobacteria bacterium
CGTCGGGCTCGGGCTCGGTGTTCTCCTACTGTCGCTCGGGTCGCTGCTGGCCCCCAACCGTCCCGACGCGCAGAAGCTCTCGCCATACGAGTGCGGCTTCGAGGCGTTCGAAGACGCGCGGATGAAGTTCGACGTCCGCTACTACCTCGTCGCCATCCTCTTCATCCTGTTCGACCTTGAGATCGCGTACCTGTTTCCGTGGGCCGTGGTGCTGCCGGAGATCGGCTTCGAGGGTTTCGTCGCGATGATGGTCTTCCTGCTGATCCTGGTCGTGGGCTTCGCCTACGAAAGGAAGCAGGGGGCTCTCGAATGGGAATGAGCAAAGCGGGCGAGGCCGCAGGCCCAGCCGAGGCCCGAAGGGCCCGGCGCTGTGCGATTGACCTGCGGCCGACAAGTAGTCTTGTCGGTCAAGTCAAATGCATGCGGAGGCCGCGAGTGAACCATGGCCATTGATGGCGTACTGGAGCAGGGCTTCGTCACGACGACGCTCGACAGCGTGATCAACTGGGCCCGCAATGGCTCGATGTGGCCGATGACCTTCGGCCTTGCGTGCTGCGCGGTTGAAATGATGCATGCCGGCGCGGCGCGCTATGACCTCGATCGCTTCGGCGTCGTGTTCCGTCCCAGCCCGCGCCAATCCGACGTGATGATCGTCGCCGGCACGCTGTGCAACAAGATGGCGCCCGCGCTGCGCAAGGTCTACGACCAGATGGCCGAGCCCCGCTGGGTCATTTCGATGGGTTCTTGCGCCAATGGCGGCGGCTACTACCACTACTCGTACTCGGTCGTCCGCGGTTGCGACCGCGTGGTGCCGGTCGACATCTACGTGCCGGGCTGCCCGCCCACGTCGGAAGCCCTGATCTACGGCATCCTGCAGCTCCAGAACAAGATCTGGCGCACCAACACGATCGCCCGCTGATGACGACACGGCTTGCGAACCTGGAAGCGGCGCTGCCGGAAGTCTTCGGCGATGCGCTGCAGAGCCTCGTCGTCGATCGTGGCGAGATCACCGTCGTCGTGGCGCCGGATCGGCTTCGCGACGTGATGACGCGACTGCGCGACACGGCCACGCTCAAGTTCGAATCGCTGATGGATGTCTGCGGCGTCGATTACTCGACGTACGGCGATGGCGCATGGGAAGGCAAGCGCTTTGCCGCGGTCTATCACCTGCTGTCGCTTGCCCACAACCGGCGGGTGCGCGTACGTTGCTTTGCTGCCGACGATGATTTTCCGGTGATGCCCAGCGTGCATGACATCTGGCCCGCTGCCAACTGGTTCGAGCGCGAGGCCTTCGATCTCTACGGCATCGTGTTCGATGGCCACCCGGATCTTCGCCGCCTCCTCACCGACTATGGTTTCGTCGGCCATCCGTTCCGCAAGGATTTCCCGCTTTCCGGTTACGTGGAGGTGCGCTACGACCCGGAACAGAAACGCGTCGTGTACCAACCCGTCACGATCGAGCCCCGCGAAGTCACGCCGCGCGTGATCCGCGAAGACAGTTACGCGGGGACCCGGTAGTGGCCGAGATCCGCAACTACACGATGAACTTCGGCCCGCAGCATCCGGCGGCGCACGGCGTGCTGCGGCTGGTGCTGGAGCTCGACGGCGAGGTGATCGAGCGCGCCGATCCGCACATCGGCCTGCTGCATCGCGGCACCGAGAAGCTGGCCGAGCACAAGACCTACATCCAGTCGCTGCCGTACATGGACCGCCTCGACTACGTGTCGATGATGTGCAACGAGCACGCCTACTGCCTTGCCATCGAGCGCCTGCTGGGCATCGACGTACCGGAGCGCGCGCAGTACATCCGCGTGATGTTCGACGAAATCACCCGCGTGCTGAACCACCTGCTGTGGTTGGGTTGCCATGCGCTCGACGTCGGCGCGATGACGCCCTTCCTGTACGCGTTCCGCGAGCGCGAGGATCTCTTCGACATCTACGAGGCCGTGTCCGGCGCGCGGATGCACGCGGCCTACTACCGCCCCGGCGGCGTCTACCGCGACCTGCCGGATCGCATGCCCCAGTACCAGGCCTCCAAGCTGCGCAACGCCCGCGAGATGACGCGGCTGAACGACAACCGGCAGGGCACGCTGCTCGATTTCATCGAGGACTTCACCGACCGCTTTCCGCAGCGCGTCGACGAGTACGAGGAACTGCTGACGGACAACCGGATCTGGAAGCAGCGCACCGTGGGCATCGGCGTGGTCACGCCCGAGCGCGCGATGGCGCTGGGCTTCACGGGTGCAATGCTGCGTGGTTCGGGCGTGCCGTGGGACCTGCGGAAGAAGCAGCCCTACGAGGTCTACGACCGGATGCAGTTCGAGATCCCCGTGGGGGTGAACGGCGACTGCTACGACCGCTACCTGGTGCGCGTCGAGGAGATGCGGCAGTCGAACAGCATCATTCGCCAGTGCATTGCGTGGCTTCGCGCCAATCCGGGTCCGGTCATCACCGGCAACCACAAGGTTGCGCCGCCCGACCGCGAGGCGATGAAGTCGAACATGGAAGAGCTGATCCACCACTTCAAGCTCTTCACAGAAGGCATGCATGTGCCGCCCGGCGAGGCCTACGCGGCCATCGAGCACCCGAAGGGCGAGTTCGGCGTCTATATCATCTCCGACGGCGCCAACAAGCCGTATCGCGTCAAGCTGCGTGCTCCGGATTACGTGCACCTGGCTGCGCTCGACGAGATGTCGCGCGGGCACATGATCGCGGACGTCGTCGCCATCATCGGCACGCAGGACATCGTGTTCGGATCGGTCGACCGATGAACCTCCGCCGCACCTTCGTCATCGCGTTGTTGCTGGCCGGTGGTGCGTGGGCCGGTTTGGCGCACGCCGCGATGTCGCCGGAGGAGCAGCAGGCCGTCAATGCCGCCGAGCGCTGGCTGGTGCCGGTGGATGCCGGGCGCAGCGCCGACGCCTATGCAATGGCCTCGGCCCAGTTCAAGTCGACGGTCTCGCGCGAGCAATGGCGCGACGGCGTGCGCGACCTGCGCAAGCCCTACGGCCGCGTGGTGTTGCGCAAGGCCGAGAAGCTCGCCTACACGACCGACAAGCCGAAGGGCGACCCGGGTGAACAGATCGTGATCCTGTTCGACACGAAGTTCGTCGCGAAAAAGGTCGCCACCGAGGAAATCACGATGGTCCGCGAGCCCGATGGCATCTGGCGCGTGGCTGGCTACTACATCCGCTGAAGACGATTCCGCATGCTCTCCGCCCAACTCCAGCAGAAGATCGATCGCGAAGTCGCAAAGTATCCGGCCGACCAGAAGCAGTCGGCCGTGATGTCCGCCCTAAGCTTCGCGCAGGACGAGCACGGCTGGCTGTCCACGCCGGTGATGGACGCCGTGGCGGCGTACCTCGGCATGCCGCCGGTGGCCGTCTACGAAGTCGCGACGTTCTACACGATGTACAACATGAAGCCGCAGGGCCGCTTCAAGATCTCGATCTGCACCGGCCTGCCATGCGCGCTGTCGGGTGCGGAGGTGGCGGCCGCGCATCTCAAATCGAAGCTCGGCGTCGGCTACAACCAGACCAGCGCCGACGGCACGTTCACGCTGAAGGAAGGCGAGTGCATGGGCGCCTGCGGCGATGCGCCGGTGCTGATCGTCAACGACCGCCGCATGTGCAGCTTCATGAGCAACCCGCGCCTCGACGAACTGGTCGACGAACTGACGCAGGCGGCCGCGCGCGGCGAAGGCCGCCCGGGCCATGGAGACCATTCATGAGCCCGCCAGACCGCTCCAAGGCCGAATACCGGAGTGCGCAGCACGAAGGTAAATTGTCATGAACGCGCCTGCCGAATTCCTGGACTACGGGCCTGATGCCATCCTGATGACGGGCCTCAACGGCCGCAACTGGGGACTCAAGGATTACATCGCGCGCGGCGGCTACGACGCGCTGAAGAAGATCCTGGCGGAGAAGATCACGCCGGACCAGATCATTGCTGAGCTGAAGAAGTCGGCATTGCGCGGCCGCGGCGGCGCCGGGTTCCCTACCGGGCTCAAGTGGAGCTTCATGCCCAAGAACTACGTGGGCGACAAGTTCGTCGTGTGCAACTCCGACGAGGGCGAGCCGGGCACGTTCAAGGACCGCGACCTGCTGCGCTACAACCCGCACGCCGTCATCGAGGGCATGATCATCGGCGCCTATGCGATGGGCGCCACGCGCGGCTACAACTACATCCACGGCGAGATCTGGGATGCCTACCTGCGGTGCGAGGAGGCGGTCGAGGAGGCCTACGCGGCAGGCCTGCTCGGCAACAACATCCTGGGCTCGGCGTTCTCCTTCCACCTGCACAACCACCACGGGTTCGGCGCGTACATCTGCGGCGAGGAAACGGCACTGCTCGAGTCGCTCGAGGGCAAGAAGGGGCAGCCGCGCTTCAAGCCGCCGTTCCCCGCGTCCTTCGGCGTGTACGGCAAGCCGACGACGATCAACAACACGGAAACCTTTGCCGCGGTGCCGTGGATCATCAACCACGGCGGCGACGCGTTCCTCGCGATGGGCAAGCCCAACAACGGCGGCACCAAGATCTTCTCGGTGTCCGGCGACGTCGAGCGCCCCGGCAACTACGAAGTGAAGCTGGGCACGCCGTTCGCCACGCTGCTGGAAATGGCAGGCGGCATGCGCGGCGGCCGGGCGCTGAAGGCCTGCATCCCCGGCGGCTCCTCGATGCCGGTGCTGCCGGGCGACGTGATGATGGCCACCGACATGGACTATGACTCGATCGCCAAGGCGGGTTCCATGCTGGGTTCGGGCGCCGTGATCATCATGGACGACACGCGCTGCATGGTGAAGTCGCTGCTGCGCCTCTCGTACTTCTACTACGAGGAGTCGTGCGGCCAGTGCACGCCGTGCCGCGAGGGCACCGGCTGGCTGTGGCGGATGGTCGACCGCATCGAGCACGGCAAGGGCCGCAACGAGGACCTCGACGCGCTCAATTCCGTCGCGGACAACATTGCGGGCCGCACGATCTGTGCGCTGGGCGACGCCGCCGCGCTGCCGGTCAAGAGCTTCATCAAGCACTTCCGCGACGAATTCCAGCACCACATCGATCACCAGCGCTGCATCGTTCCGACCTACGTATAGCCAAGAGCCGACGCGTCCCATGTTGAACATCGAAATCGACGGCAAGCCGGTCCAGGTCAATCCTGGCAGCACCGTCATGGACGGCGCCACCGCGCTCGGCATCTACGTCCCGCA
>JANNNM010000711.1:0-1298 GCA_031398535.1 Betaproteobacteria bacterium
GAAATCCGGCACCTGTTGGGCTCGTCCTGACCCCCCGGCGAAGGGTATAATCGCAAGTTCGGTCGGGGCGTAGCGCAGCCTGGTAGCGCACCTGCATGGGGTGCAGGGGGTCGGAAGTTCGAATCTTCTCGCCCCGACCACTCGTTTGGATGTCGATGTATCGGGGCCGGTGACTCGGAAAACGGGAGCCGGCCTTTTTGCCGGCCTATGTCAATGGCATTGTTTTTGCTTGATTCAGCAAGCCAATTGCACTGAATCCGCAGGGGGAACCCCATGATCGCTCCAGCTCGAAGCAACTCCAACGCCTCCGGCGTCGTCTCGGAGCTGGCGTTTGCGCGCGCGCAACGCAACACCGTCCTGATCGTCGACGACCTCTTCTCGAGCCGCCTGCTGCTGGCCGAGATCGTCCGGCAGATCGACGGCAAGCTGAACCTCGAACTCTTCGACACGCCGTCGCGCGCGCTTGAATTCGCGCGCAACAATCGCGTCGACATCGTCCTCACCGACTACAAGCTGCCCGAATTCGACGGCATCGAGTTGGTCAAGCAGATCCGCGCCCGTCCCCACTGCGTGGACGTGCCCATCGTCGTCATCACCGTCGTCGACGATCGCAAGATCCGCTACGACGCACTCGAAGCCGGCGCCACGGATTTCCTGATCAAGCCGCTCGACGAACACGAGACGCGCGCCCGCTGCGCCAACCTGCTGGAATTGCGGCGTCACAAGATCGTGCTGTCAGACCAGGCGCGCGTGCTGCAGTACCAGGTGGACAAGTCGGTGTCGGAGATCCACGAGCGTGAACTGGAAACCCTGGCCAAGCTCGCGAAGGCCGGCGAATTCCGCGACCAGACCACCGGCAATCACCTGATGCGGATGGCCAAGTATTCGGCGCTGATCGGCGCGCACCTCGGCCTGGGTGCCGAGACCGTCCACGTGCTGGAAGTGGCCGCCCCGATGCATGACATCGGCAAGATCGGCATCCCGGATTCGGTGCTGCTGAAGGAAGGCCCGTTGACCAAGGAAGAGATCGAGATCATGAGGGCGCACCCGCGCATCGGCTACGACATCCTGAAGGGCAGCCCGTCGAAGTATCTGTCGATGGGCGCGATTATCGCGCTCGGGCATCACGAGAAGTACGACGGCTCGGGCTATCCGAACGGGCTGCACGGCGAGGACATTCCGCTCGTCGCACGCGTAGTGGCCGTAGCCGACGTGTTCGATGCGCTGGTCAGCGAGCGTCCCTACAAACACGCATGGAACATGGAAGAGAGCATCGACTTCCTGAAGGGCCAGCGCGG
>JANNNM010000736.1:0-7093 GCA_031398535.1 Betaproteobacteria bacterium
CGATGTCGTGCCGGTACAGCACGACGGGCGCGCCGCGCAGCAGCAGGAACAACGCGACGAATGCTGGCAGCATCAGCATCGTGGTCATGCTGTCGTTCAACGCGGTGAAGTCGAACTTGACGCCCGTGCCGACGAAGAAGAACGGATAGAACCAGCCGAAGGTGATCGCGTCCATCTTCTTGCGCAACCCCTCGCCCGCTTCACCGCGCGTGGCCTGGCCCACGATCATGCCCGCCGCGAAGGCTCCGAGCAGGCTTTCGAAACCGAGTTCCTCCGCCAGCACGTACATGCCGACCATCATCAGCAACGCGATGCGCACGGGCAGCTGCGTGCTCGCATTCATCTGCTTGCCGAGGTAGGCGAGGAGCCGCGGCGGTCGCGCACCGATGCCGACGGCGGCGGCAGTGGCGACGATCGCGAGAAAGGCCAGCAGGAAGCCCACCTCCTGCCATGTGCTGTACCGGTGCGACAGGAACAGCGACATCGCCACGATGGGCCCGACCTCGCCCACCGTCCCGGCGGCCAGCATCAGGCGGCCGAACGGGGTATCAAGCTGCCCGCTGTCCCGGAACACCGGGATCAGCACGCCAAGCCCCGTGGTACAAAGCGCCAGGATCACCATCGCCGGCGCGTGCACCTGCGGAATGACGTGCAGGACACCGACGGCAATGACGCCCATCAGCATCGACAGTACCCAGCCCGTGGCGCCCAATGCCAGCGGCCTGCCCTTGATCGCGCCGAAGTCGAGCTCCATGCCCGCCATGAAGAGCGTGGTGCCCATCGCGAACGCGAACATCGCGACCACGAATCCTTCGAACTGCACCAGCCCCAGCCCCTGCGGGCCGATCGCCATGCCCAGCACCACTTCCAGCACGACGACGGGAAACCTGAAGCCGAGCGGGATCTCCGCCAGCAGGGGTGCCGCCACGGCCACGACGAACATCCAGAACACCGGGTGCCCGACGTGCATCATTCACATCCGGCGGGCGGCGTCACCACCACGACGCCTCGCGCGACGTCATGTGCAACTCACCATTGTGCGGCGCGACCCGATCTTCACTTGGGAAACATGAACTGCACCTGCGCCCGCAGCTGCCAGTTGGGACCGAAGTCCGGCTTCACGACGTTGTAGTAGGCCGTGAGCGAGGTGTTCACCGGCAGCTTGCCAAGGTGGAAGATCTTGCCGATGCCGCCGCCCACCGGCACCGTCCATTGCTGGCTGCTGTCGGCATCCCAGTTGACGGTGAGGATGGGGCCCGAGGTCAGGTACGCACCATCCGCGAAGTTGTAATTGACGAAGGGCTGGATCAGCCCGTTGTTGTAGGACCCGCCCTGCTTGTTGCTCGACAGCGACCACACGTTGTTGACCAGCACGCCGTAGACCCACGGGCTGCCGTGATCGAGGTGCAGCACCACCACCGATGGTCCGAGGCCCCAGTTGCGGTTGCCGAGCTCGCTGCTGCTGTTGGTGGGGATCTGCAGCACCGGCCCCGCGCCCCAGATCCAGTGGCCCGGCTTGGCGGGCGACAGGAAGGCAGTCATCGTCGTGTCGCCGACGCCGCTGGTACTGCCGACATCGGGCCCCAGCGCGGGCATCCACACCACCGGCAGGATGGTGCGCGTGATGATGTTCCACTCCGGCGAGATCGAGATCGGGATCACCGGCTGGATGTTGAGGATGTTCTGCGTGCCTTTCTCCGGCCCGTAGTTGAAATTGGTGTTGTTCTGGAACGGCACGCTGATCAGGTTGCCGACGGGGTTCTGGGCCAGCTTGGCCAGTTCCTGGGCACTCAATTCCGCGCGTGCCGTGGCGGACGGCAGCAGCATGGCCAGCATGATGGCTATCGGGGCAAGCGAACGGCGCTGCAGCAAGGAAATCATGGAGGGAAACCTGCTTGAAGGGTGGATGAAATGAGTGGCAGGGCCGGATGCGGCGCTTACGGCGCCTTCAGCGACTCGACCAGGCTGTGCAGATTCTGCGGGGTCACGTGAATGATGCCCCGCCGCGGCGAGTCGATGTCCGCGATCAGCAGGAAGGCAATGCCGACGACCAGGGGCAGCACCAGCAACAGTTTGAGCCCCCCCTTGCCGCGCGTGCCGTAGCCGACCAGGAAATTGCAACACAGGGCCATCGCCCCCATGAGGCTCCATGCCGCGGTGGGAATGCGGTTCCACCACGCGGCCTGCGTATAGCCTTGCGAATTCAGCACGTCGTTGATGGAGACGACCACCAACGCGGTAATGGGCGAGGGCTGCGCGGTGGCAGGAGCCCGCACCGCGGCCCAGAGTTCGTTCTGCAACTTCGTCGTGCGCGAGCCGATGTCCTTCAGCAGGACCTCGTCGCGGGTCAGGTAGAACTTGATGCGTTCGTCGAGATAGTCGCGCAGCAGCGGCCGCATCCTCGCCCCGTCCGCGGCGGGCAGCAGGTCCGCGCGCACATAGGCGGTACCGATGGCATTGGCCTCTTCTTCCTCGAGGTTCTTGCGCTGGTCGTAGCGGCTGATGGCCATCGAGAAGCTGAAGCCGATGATGAGGCCCAGCAACGTCAGCGTGGCGGCCAGCACCACGTCGAAATCCTGGCGCGTGCCATCGTCGAGGTCCCCCTTGCGCAGATGCAGGTACGAACCGAACGCCGCCACCGCCAGCATCAGCAGGAATGAGACAACAAAGAGCAGCAGCGGGTGATACCGGAGGTATTCCATGGCTTTCGGTCGTGCGCTGGGGGCGGAAGTACAGCGCGGGCGCCCTTTTCGGCAAGCCCGCGAATTTTAAGACAATCCAGCGGGAAGCGGGGTGCGGAACAGTGGTCACCCAGGATCGGGGGACGCAACCGGCGCCGCAGGACAACGTATATCCTTGCGCCGTTGCCCGGGCCTTTCCGGGACAAGGGAACCCGGGTGCGGATCGACCGTTTTCTGTTCGCGTTGTTCGCAGGCAGTCTTGCGCTGCTGTCGCCCCTCGCGCACGCACAATCCCCCATCAAGGGTCCGGTCAGGATCCTAATCGGCTATGCCGACGAGGCATCCTACGTTGTCGCCCGGCTGCTCGGCGAAAGCATCAGCGAGACCGTGGGTCAACCTGTCGTGGTCGAGCGCAAGCCCGGCGCCAGTGGCAGGATTGCCGCCGAGGCCTTGAAGAACGCCGCCCCCGACGGCACGACATTGATGTTCACGCCAGTCGGTGTCGCGGTACTGGCGCCGCTGGTGTTCGCCAATCCCGGTTTCGATACGCTGAAGGACTTTGCTCCCATCGCGCAGGTGGCCACCTTCCGCTATGCGTGGGCGGTTGCGCCAAGCCACCCGGCGCGCACTGTGGCGGAATACGTGGCGTGGGCCAAGGCGAACCCGGCGCAGTCCACCTACGGCACCGGCGGCGGCGGCACCATTCCGCACTTCTTCGGCGTGATGATCGGCCGCGAAACCGGCATCGAGATGCTGCACGTGCCCTACAAGGGCTCCTCGCCGATGACGAGCGACCTGATGGGCGGGCAGATCACTTCGGGTGTGGATGCGCTGGCCAACGTGATCGAACTGCATCGCGCCGGCCGGGTGCGCATCCTTGCGGTCTCGGGGGCCGATCGTGCGCCCGTTGCGCCCAACCTCCCCACCTTCCGCGAACAAGGCCTGCCGAGCGTCGAGGCCCAGGGCTGGATCGCGATGTTCGCGCCCGCAGGCACGCCGCCCGCGACGATCCGGTTGTTGAACGAGGCGATCAACAGGTCGCTGCGCGCCCCCGCGATGCGCGAACGGCTGGTCGCGATGGGCGGGGAGGCCACCGGCACCACGCCCGAGGAATTGGCGGCCATCATCGCGGCGGACACCGCCCGCTGGCGGCCGGTGATCAAGGCCTCGAGGTTCTCCGCCGACTGATCCGGCACGCGCTCAGGCAAGCGCGTCCGCAATACGCTCCGCGGTATGCGGCGCATCGGTCAGCCCGAGATGGCCATGCCCCAGCGCGAGATACAAACCGGGTTGCCCGGGTGCCGACCCCACGATGGGTATCGAGTCCGGCATGCACGGCCGGTGACCCATCCAGAACGTGGCGTCCTGCGCGTCGAGGCCGCTGAAAGCATCGAGGGCCACGCGGCGCAGGATCTCGGCGCGGCGGAGATCCGGCGGCGCTTCGAGACCGGCGATTTCGACGGTCCCGCCCGCGCGCAGCCCCCCTTCCATCGGCGCCACGAAGATCTTGCGATCAGCCAGCACCACCGTACGCGATACCGGTGGCGTGCCGCGAAACTGGACGTGGTAGCCGCGCTGGGACTCGAGCGGCACGCGCACGCCAAGCGGGTCAAGCAGCCGGCGTGACCATGCGCCCGCGGCCACGACCACGCACGCGCAACGGGTCGCGCCGTCCTCCGTGACGAACTGCCATCCACCCGTCCCATCGGGCGCGACGGACTGCACTTCGGCGCGCCGCAATTCGCCGCCGCGCGCCAGGTACGCGTTGACGATCGACTGCACGTAGCGCAACGGATTCAGGATCGTCGCGTGATCGGCGAGGTACATGCCGACGCGATAGCGCGGGCCAATCCCGGGCTCGAGGGACTCGATGCCCGCGCGGTCGACCTGCTCGACCGGGAATCCATACTCGTGTCGCATGCGCCAGCCCGCCGCGTCCTTGTCCAGCGCCGCAGCATCGGGGTACACGTGCAGATGCCCGCGGCGCGCGAGGAGCTCCGGCACGCCAACCTCGTGCGCGAGCGCGACGTGCCGCTCGACCGCGTGCGCGTGCAACGCCGCAAGCTGCTCGGCGGCGGCAGCCACGCGATCAGGCCGCGCCGACGCCACGAACGCGGACAGCCAGGGCAGCGCGCGCGGCAGGTAGGTCAACTTGAGACGGAGCGGGCTCGACGGTTCCAGCAGCATGCGGGGCATGCTGCGCAGGATGCCCGGCATGGCAAGCGGTGCGACCGAGCTCGGACTGATCGCCCCGGAATTGCCGAAACTGCAACCGTGACCCGGCTCGTCGCGGTCGACGAGCACCACGTCCCGGCCGCGCTTGCGCAGCGCCAGCGCGATGCAGGCGCCCACGATGCCGGCGCCGATCACCGCGACCTGCGCGCGCTCCTCCTTCGCGCGCATCGCGCGTCAGCCGTCGTTCATTCGGCGACGATCCCCACCTTGGCCGCAAGTTCGCGCCACTTCGCAACCTCGGCCTGGATGAAGCGACCGAACTCGGCAGAGGAATTGCCGCCCGGAATGATGTCGCGGTCCTCGAAGGCCTTGCGCAGTTCGGGCGACTGCAGCGCGGCGACGACGTCGGCGTGGATCCGGTCGATGATCGGCTGCGGCGTCTTCGCGGGTGCAAGCAGCCCGAACCACGTGCCCCCGACGAAGCCCTGCAGGCCGGACTCGTTCATCGTCGGCACGTTCGGCGCGTTGGCGATCCGCTGCGGCGTGGCGACGGCAATGGCCTTCAGCTTGCCCGACTTCACGTGGCCGAGCGTCGCGGCCGGTGTGTCGAACGTGTACTGCACCTGGCCGCCCATCAGGTCGATGATCGAGGGCCCGCTGCCCTTGTACGGGACGTGCACTGAATTGATGCCGGCCGTGGCCTTGAACAGCTCGCCGACGAGGTGATTCGACGTGTTGTTGCCGTAGGACGAGTAGTTGAGCTTGCCCGGATTGGCCTTGGCATAAGCGATCAGTTCGCCGAGCGTATTCGCGGGAAGACCCGGATTGGCGACGAGGAAGAACGGCACCACGCCGACCAGCGTGATCGGTGCCAGGTCCTTCACCGGATCGTAGGGCATCGCCTTCATCGTGATCGGCGCGATCGAGACCTCGGGCGAGGCCGCGAGCAGCAGCGTGTAGCCATCGGGTTCGGCGCGCACGACCGATTGCGCGCCGATGGTGCCGCCCGCGCCACCCCGGTTCTCGACCACCACCTGCTGGCCCAGGGTCCTGCTCAGCCGGTCGGCCAGCAGGCGACCGGCGATATCCGTGCTGCCGCCCGGCGGATACGCGACGATGATCTTCACCGGCTTGGTCGGCCAGATCGGCGCCTGTGCAAGGGCGGGACCGGCGGCAAGTGCGCACGCGAGGCCAAGGAGTAGAAAGCGTCGGTTCATCGGCGGCTCCGGGAAGATCGAGGGCGGACCGGACCGCCTCGCGGCAAGGCGAGGCAGGTGGGCTGGTCATCGACGACTGTAGGCTTTAGGATATCGGTTGGCAATACACTGTATTGCATTGCAATACCTTTGTCAGCAGACATCGCGCCGGAGGGGCGCCTCGCCCGTCCACCGACCACGCCACCGCCCCGGCCCCGACGCCACCAACCTGGAAACCCGATGCCGACCAACGCCACTCGCACCCCCGTGATCGACGGTCTCGTCTACCTGTGCGACGGCGATCCCGCCCCCTTGCGCGGGGGCGGCGTGACCGCCGCGAACATCACCGTCACGCACATGTTCTGGGACCTGGAACAGACGTTCGTCGGCATGGGCGAATGGCATCGCAAGGTCAATGCACCGAATTCGGGCTGGCGCCTGGTGCGCACAGCCGACGACATCCTCGCCGCGCAGGCGGAAGGCACCACCGGCCTCATCATGGGCTGGCAGAGCCTGACGCCGTTCGGCACGCACCTCGAGCGCGTCGCGGCCTTCCACGCCCTCGGCCTGCGCATGGCGCAGCTCACCTACAACGAGGCGAGCGCGGCGGGCGACGGCTGCCTCGAGGAGCGCAGTGGCGGGCTCACGCGCTTCGGCCGCCTGGTCATCCCGGAAATGAACCGGGTCGGCGTGGGCATCGACCTGTCGCACTGCGGCGACCGCACCGCGTTCGAAGCGGCGCGCACGTCGGACAAGCCGGTGTTCCTCACCCACGCCAACGCCAAGGCGGTGAACGATCGCGTCCGCAACAAGCTGGACGAGACGATCCGGGCGGTGGCCGCCACCGGCGGCGTGATCGGCGTGTCGATCCACGGCTTCATGAACTGGGATGGTGACCCCGGGCACCCCCCCACGCTCGCCAACTTCGTGCGCCACGCGCAGCACGTGGCCGACCTCGTGGGTGTTGCGCACGTGGGCATCGGCACCGATTTTTCCGCCGTGCGCGACGAGTCGTTTGCGCAGTCGATCCTCGACATGTCG
>JANNNM010000825.1:0-3823 GCA_031398535.1 Betaproteobacteria bacterium
GCACTCACCGCGACCACGCGCGAGTTCAAGAACATCCGGGGGAACGCATGAATTCCAATCGAATGCCAAGGAGGTCATCATGACCGGCGCACAGTTCGGACAGTTCATCATGGGGCTGATCGTCGTCGCGATCGTCGTCGCGATCGGCGTGTGGCTCCTCAACTGGCTCTACCTGCGCTCGTCGAAGGAGCGCGCGTTCGTGCGGACGGGCTTCGGCGGCCAGAAGGTCGTGCAGAACGGAGGCGCGTTCGTGCTGCCGATCCTGCACGAGGTGATCCCGGTCAACATGAACACGCTGCGCCTCGAGGTCTCGCGCGGGCGCGACAAGGCGATCATCACCCGCGACCGGATGCGGGTGGACGTGGTGGCCGAGTTCTACGTGCGGGTACAGGCGGCGCCGGATGCGATTGCATCTGCTGCGCAAACGCTCGGCCAGCGCACGATGCAGCCGGAGACGCTGAAGGAGCTGACCGAGGGCAAGTTCGTCGACGCGCTGCGCACCGTCGCGGCCGAGATGACGATGGAGGAAATGCACGAGAAGCGCGGCGAGTACGTGAAGCGCGTGCGCGCGGTGGTGGCGGCCGACCTGCTGCAGAACGGCCTTGAGCTCGAAACGGTGTCGCTGACCCAGCTCGACCAGACGGCGATGGAATACTTCAATCCGTCCAACGCTTTCGATGCCGAGGGCCTGACGCGGTTGACGGAACAGATCGAACACCGCAAGAAGCAGCGCAACGACATCGAGCAGGACACGATGATCCAGATCCGCAACAAGAACCTCGACACCGAGCGGCAATCGCTCGACATCGACCGCGAGCTCGAATACGCCCGCCTGTCGCAGGAGCGCGAACTCGAGGTGCAACGCGCGACGCAGCGCGCCGACATCGCGCGCGAGCGCGCCAACAAGGAGCAGGAATCCGAGCGCGCGCAGATCACCGCGCGGGAGACCGTGGACCGCGCGCGCATCGAGGCCGAGCGCTCGGTCGACGAGGCGCGCATCGGCCGGGAACTCGAGATCCAGGGTCTCGAGATCGACCGCCGCCGGACGATCGAGCTGGCCGAGCAGCAGCGCGCCATCGCCGTGGCCACGCAGTCCCGCGCGCAGTCCGAGGCGCAGGCTGCGGCCGACCAGGCCCGCGCGCTGGCCGTCACCGAGGAAGAGCGAGTATTCACTGCGCGCGAGACGGAGATGGCCGAACGGCGCAAGACCATCGACCTCATCTCGGCCCGACAGGACGCGGAGCGCGATGCGCTGCGGTTGACCGTGGCTGCACATGCGGAGATGACGGCGGCCGCGGACCGCGGCTCGGCAGTACGCGCCGAGGCCGAGTCCGAAGCCGATGCGGACCGTATCCGCTCGCTGGCAACCAAGATCCGCAACGAGGTGGATGCCGAAGGCATGCGGCTCATGAACGAGGCGCAAAACCTGCTTTCGCCGGAGGCCCGGATGTCGGCGATGCGGTTGCGCCTGATCGACAAGATGGAGGGCATCATCCGCGAATCGGCACGGCCGATGGAGCGCATCGAAGGCATCAAGATCCTGCAGGTCGACGGTCTCGGCGGTGGCGGTGGCGGCCATCGCGGCGACTACGAAGGCGGCGGCAGCGGCGGCGGCTTTGCCGAAAGTGTCGTGAACTCCGCGCTACGCTATCGCGCGCAGGCGCCGCTGGTGGATCAGTTGCTTCGCGAGATCGGCGTGGAGGGCGGCGACGTGGGCAAGCTGGCGCGTGGACTGCTTGACCGCAACCAACCCCCGGCCGCTCCGGCGCCGGCACAGGCGTTACCCGGCGGCGTTGCCGCCCCGGCGGGCGAGTGAGGGTCCAGTGATCAAGGTCTACACGTCGAGCGTGATCGACGCCTCGGCCGATGCCGTGTGGGCGCAGGTGCGGGACTTCAACGGCCTGCCGAAGTGGACTCCGTTCGTCGTCGAGTCGCGAATCGAAGGCGGCCTGCCGGCCGACCGGATCGGCTGCGTGCGTCACTTTCGCCTGAAGGACGGTGGCGTGATCCGCGAGCAATTGTTGACCCTCTCGGACTATGACTACCAATGCGCTTATTCCATCCTGGAAAGCCCGATGGGCGTGGAGAACTATTTCGCTACGTTGAAGCTGACGCCGGTCACCGACGGTGGGCGCACATTCGCCGAATGGTGGGCTGAGTTCGACTGCGCGCCCGAGCGCGAGAGTGAACTTGCCCAGTTGATCGGCCAGCAGGTGTTCCAGGCCGCATTCGACGCGTTGAAGGCGGCCTTTCGCCGGTGATCCGCGTTGTCCGCTCTGCGGTGATCGACGCCAGCATCGAGCGCGTGTGGCCGATCCTGCGCGACTTCAACAGCCACACGGCGTGGCACCCGGTGGTGGCCGAATCCCATATCGAGCGCGGCGAACCCTCCGACCAGGTGGGCTGTGTGCGCAACTTCATGCTGCGCGATGGCAACCACATCCGCGAGCAGCTGCTGACGCTGTCGGATCGCGATCACGTCTCCACCTACTGCATCCTCGATGCCACGCTGCCGATGCGCCGCTACGTGGCCACCGTGACATTGAAACGCGTGACGGACGGGGACCGCTCGTTCTGGCACTGGGAATCCACGTTCGACGTGCCTCGGGGGCGCGAGGCCGAGTTCGCGCAGTTGGTGGGCGGTGGTGTCTACGAGGCCGGCTTCGCGGGACTCCGCGCCTACCTGAAGCGCGGGCCGCTGCCCGCGCAGGGCGAGGTGATGGGGGCACCGATGCCCGCGCGCGGGATCGTGGTGGCAAAGCACGGTGGACCCGAGGTCCTGCAGACGGCCGCGCTGGTGGCACCCGCGCCAGGGCCCGGGGAAGTGCGGCTTCGCCATCGCGCGATTGGCGTCAACTACATCGACGTCTATGTGCGCACCGGGCTCTATCCGATGCTGAAGCCGCCGGCGGTACCGGGCATGGAAGCTGCCGGCGTCGTGCTCGACGTCGGCGCCGGCGTGCACCACCTGCTGCCCGGCGATCGCGTCGCCTATGCGTGTCCGCCGCCGGGCGCCTACGTCGACGTGCGCACCATGGCCGCCGACCAGGTGGTGGCCTTGCCTGACGACATCGATGACGAGACCGCCGCGGCCTCCATGCTGAAGGGCATGACCGCCGAATACCTGTTGCATCGCACGCATCGTGTCCGCGCGGGTGACATCATCCTCGTGCATGCGGCGGCGGGCGGCGTGGGCATTTTCCTGTGTGCGTGGGCCAAAGCCATCGGTGCGCGCGTCATCGGCACGGTATCAAGCGAGGACAAGGCGCGGATCGCGCGGGACCATGGCTGCGATGTCGCCATCGTGACGCGCGAGCCGACCTTCGCGGCGAAGGTGATGAGTGCGACCGGTGGGCACGGCGCCGATGTGATCTACGACGGCCTAGGCGCGCCGGGACGCGACGAGAACCTCGCGGCGCTGGCCCGCTGCGGCCATTGGGTGGTGTACGGCCAGGCGGGCGGGCCGCACACGATGCTCGACAGCGACATGCTCGCGGCCCGATCGGGCACGCTCTCGCGGCCGGTGCTGTTCCACTACACGGCGGAGCGCCCGCAACTCGAGTCGATTGCGGGCAACCTCTTCACGGCGCTACGCAACGGCACGCTGCGCCCGCGCATCCAGCATCGCTATCCGTTGGCGGCCGCAGCCGACGCGCACCGCGACCTTGAGGGACGTCGCACTACGGGCCAATTGTTGCTAATGCCGTAGTCAGCACGGCAATCAAAGGCGAAGCGATCGGTCGTCACGTCGTCCTCGGCGCTTCCGGTCCGGCGAACCGCGTTGGACGTCAGCCATGGCCTACAGAATAGAAGTCATCGCGCC
>JANNNM010000850.1:0-2712 GCA_031398535.1 Betaproteobacteria bacterium
CCACGCTGGCCGATCTTTCGCGCGATGCCTTCGACCTTGCGATCCGCGAAGGCACCGGCAACTATCCCGAAGCCGAGTCGGTGATGCTGTACCCGCTGGAAGTGCTGGCGCTGGCCAGCCCCGCCTACCTGCGGATGCTGAAGGGCAAGGGCAGGAAGGTGGATTGGTCGAAGGCGCGCCTGTTGCACGAGATGACGATCAATTTCTGGCCGGACTGGCTGGCCACGATGGGCGTGCAGGGGCTGGACCAGGCGCGCGGCCTCTACTTCAGCCACGCGATGATGACGCTCGATGCGGCGGCCGACGGGCAGGGCGTGACGCTGGCGCCGCGCTGCCTTGCCGAGCGCGAGCTGCAGAAAAAGCTGCTGGTGCAGGTCGATCCCCGGGTGTACCTGCCCGGGCGCGGCTACTACCTGGCGTGGGCCAAGCCGGCATTACGCGCGCTGTCACCCGCCGCCACGGCGTTCCGGGATTGGGTGATCGAACAGGCGCGGACGCCTCCATAGCCGCCGGTTCCGCCGCTTCGTCGCACCGGATCGCAACTCGTCACCCTCGATCCGCAGGCCGGTTCCGCTCGGCTAACATACGAAGTTCAAGTGGCGCACCACGACGCCGCCTTCGCTGCCAGCCCCATCGCAGCGGACACCCATTCAACATCCTGACGAGACCCCTCCCGATGAACGATCAAGGCTACCTGCGCCAACCCACGCTGGCGGGCGACACCATTGTCTTTGTCTGCGACGACGACCTGTGGAGCGTCCCCATCACCGGCGGTATCGCGCGGCGCCTCACCGCAGGCCTGGGCGAGCCGTCCACGCCGTGCCTGTCGCCCGATGGCAAGTGGATCGCCTACGCCGGCCGCGACGAACAGCACCCGGAGGTGTACGTGATGCCGGCGGAAGGCGGTCCGGCGCGCCGCCTGACCTGGCTCGGTCCCGACGTGATGGTGCGCGGATGGACGCGCGAGGGCCACATCGTGTTCGTCACGACCCAAGGCCAGCCGTTCTTCCGCAACTATCGCGCGTATTCGATCGACCCGGCCGGCGGGCTGCCGCAACCGTTTCCGCTCGGCCAGGTCAATCACCTGGCCTTCGGTCCCGGCAACGCGCGCGTGATCGGCCGCAACACCGCGGATCCGGCGCGCTGGAAGCGCTATCGCGGCGGCACGGCGGGCCACCTGTGGATCGATGCGCAGGGCGCCGGCACCTACCGCCGGATGACGGAACTGAAAGGCAACATCTCGAGCCCGATGTGGGTCGGCGAGCGCGTGTATTTCCTGTCGGATGCGGAAGGTGTCGGCAACATCTACTCGTGCCGGCCCGATGGCAGCGATCTCGCGCGCCACACCGATCATGACGATTTCTATGCGCGGCATGCGCAGGCCGATGGCACGCGCATCGTCTACCATTGCGGCGCGCAGATCTGGTGCCTCGACACGACGACCGGCAAGACGCAGGCCGTCGACATCCGCGTGCCGGGGCATCGCGCGCAGGCCGCGCGACGCTTCGCGCCCGCCGCCGAATTCATGCAGGGCTTCAACGTGCACCCTGCCGGCCACAGCGTGGCGGTGGACGTGCGCGGCAAGCCGTTCACGTTCGGATTGTGGGAAGGTGCCGTAAAGCAATGGGGCGCGGACGATGGCCGCCGCCGGCATGGCCAGTGGCTGGCCGATGGCACCACGTTCATTACCGACAGCGATGCGTCGGGCGAGGAGCGCCTGGAGGTGTTCCGCGACGGCAAGGCGACGACGCTGCCCTGGGACATCGGCCGCGTGGTGGCGATGGCCGCCGCGCCGCGCGGATCGCGGGTCGCGATCTCGAATCATCGCAACGAGGTGATCGTCGGGGACATCGACACCGGCGAGATGCATGTCG
This sequence comes from Betaproteobacteria bacterium, assembly GCA_031398535.1. Taxonomy (GTDB): domain Bacteria; phylum Pseudomonadota; class Gammaproteobacteria; order Burkholderiales; family Casimicrobiaceae; genus VBCG01. Next base: position 1,875 of record JANNNM010000850.1, read on the forward strand.
CCGACCGCAGCGACTACATGCGGACCGAAGACCTCGCGTGGTCGCCCGATGGCGCGTGGCTCGCCTACCAGTCGTGGACCAGCGCGCGGCACTGCGCGATCAAGCTGCACGAAGTGGCGACCAGGACCTCCACGCTCGTCACGCAACCCGATTTCCGCGACTACAGCCCGGCCTTCGATCCGGCGGGCAAGTACCTGTACTTCCTGTCGGTGCGCACCTTCGATCCGGTGTACGACGCCGTCCAGTTCGAGTTGTCGTTCCCGCGCGCCGCGCGGCCGTACCTGATCGCGCTGCAGGCCGATGGCACGCCGCCGTTCGATGCCTCTCCACGCGGCTTCGAGCCGCCGGGCCCGCCGGGCGACAAGGAGGACAAGGACGACAAGAAGGACAAGGACGCGCCGGCCGTCACGCGCGTGGACATTGCCGGCATCGCGGCCCGCGTGGCGCCGTTCCCGGTCCACGAAAGCCGTTACGGACAGATCGCCGGCGTGGCCGGCAACAACGTCGTGTGGACGCACCAGACGGTGGTCGGCGCGCATGGTCGCGGCGGGCACAAGGAAGCGGCGGGGCGCCTCGAGCTCTTCGACTTCGCGACGCTGCGCCCGGAAACGATGCTGGAGAAGGTCGATCGTTTCGTTGTCAACGCCAGCGGTACCGCGATGGTCGTGCAGGATGGCAAGAAGCTGCGTGCGATCGCGGCCGACCGCAAGCCCGAGGACGGTGGCGAGGCGCCGTCGCGCAAGTCCGGCTGGATCGATCTCGGTCGCGTCCGCGTCTCCGTGTCGCCGCGCAGCGAGTGGAAGCAGATGCTGCGCGAAGTGTGGCGGATGCAGCGCGA
>JANNNM010000851.1:0-3344 GCA_031398535.1 Betaproteobacteria bacterium
CGATGTCGGATGGGTCGACACCCCCATCTGCATGCGCAGCGACCTGGACGCAACGTGGCGCAACGGCCCGCTGCTGGTGGAGGAATTCGACAGCACCACCGTGGTACCGCCCGATGGCCGCGCGCGGCGCATCGCGTGGGACACGATCGAGATCGAACTGGAGGCCGCACGATGAACCGCCTGACCGACCTGCCTGCTGGTGCAGGCGCCGCCGCGCCGTCGATCGCGCGCGATCCGTTCGCGCTCGAGCTCATCAAGAATGCGCTGGTGGCGCTGGCCGACGAGATGGCGCTTACCGTATACCGCACGGCGCGCTCGTTCGTCGTGAAGGAGGCGCTCGACTTCTCCACGGCGCTGTTCCTCGCCGACGGCCAGTTGATCGCGCAGGGCACCTGCCTGCCGTTCAACCTGGGCGCGATGCCCTTCGCCGTGAAGGCGGTGACGCGCGCCTATGCGGGCCGCATCCTGCCGGGCGACCTCTACATCACCAACGATCCCTACGACGGCAGCACGCATCTTCCCGACATCGTGCTGGTGAAGCCCATCTTCCACGATGGCAATCTTGCGGGCTTCTCGGTGGCGCTGGCGCACATGACCGACATCGGCGGGCGCATGCCTGGCGGCAACGCCAGCGACTCGACGGAGATCTATCAGGAAGGGCTGCGCATCCCGCCGTCGCGGCTGTGGCGCGAAGGCGAGCCCGACGAGAGCATGTTCCGGCTGATCGAACGCAACGTGCGCGTGCCCGACAAGGTATTGGGCGACATCCGCTCGCTGGTGGCCGCCTGCGTGGTCGGCGAGCGCGAGATGATCAAGTTGATCGACCGCTATGGCCCGGTGCCGTTCGAGCAGTATTGCCGCGACCTCATGGACTACACGGAGCGGTTCACGCGCGCCGAGATCGCGAAGCTGCCCAAGGGTACGTGGCATTTCGTCGACTACCTCGACGGCGACGGCCTCGACCCCGGGGCCATCCGCATCGAGGCCGCCGTCACCATCCGCGCCGACAGCATGACCATCGACCTCACCGGGTCGGCACCGCAGGTGCGCGGCGCCATCAACTGTGTCTATCCCTTCACGCTGTCGACTGCGCTGGCGTGCGTGCGCTCCATCGTCGACCTGTCGATCCCCAACAACGCGGGCTATTTCCGTCCCATTGAAGTGATCGCGCCCGAAGGCACGGTGGTCAATCCCCGCATGCCGGCGGCCGTGGCCGCGCGCGGCATCACCGGCATCCGCATCGCCGACGCCATCTTCGGCGCGCTGGCGCAGGCGATTCCCGACGTGCTGCCCGCGTGCGGCTCCAATGCGCCGGACGTCGGCGTCTCCTTCGGCGGCATCGACGAGAATGGCGAGCCGAGCGTCTATCTCGAATTCCTGCTCGCGTCGTGGGGCGGTGGTCCCGACCGCGACGGCATGGACGCATGCACCGGCACGCTCGTCAACTACTCCAATGCACCGGTGGAGATGATCGAGGCCGACCAGCCCATCGTGGTGGAACGCTATGCGATGGTGCCGGATTCCGGCGGCCCGGGCCGCTTCCGTGGCGGACTGGCACTGGAACGTCACCTGCGCTTCAAGGCCGACAACGCGACGCTGCAGATCCGTTCGGACCGCCGCGATCATCCGCCGTATGGCTTGCAGGGCGGCCAGTGCGGCGCGCCATCGAACGTCAGCATCTTGCGTGCCGATGGCACCGACGAAGCATGCCGCGCCAAGTTCCTGACCACCGTCAATCGCGGCGATGTGCTGCGCGTGCGGCTGGCCGGCGGTGGCGGGCACGGTGAGGCGTCCCGGCGCGACGTGGCCGCGGTGTTGCGCGACGTCGTCGAGCAGAAGATGTCGGTGGCGCATGCCCGCGATGCGTATGGCGTGGTCGTGGCCGGGCAGCCGCTGGCCGTCGACGCTCACGCCACTTCGGTACTGCGCGAAAGGATGGAAGCGGCTCGCGCCTAAAGGCCCATCGCGTCATTCTCTATAATTCGACCTTGATCGCGCGGAATCGACGCCGGGTTCGAGCGGCGATGCGACGCAGACAAGGAAGAACGAATGGATCGTCGAAGCTTTGGGGTGCACGCCGCAGCGGCGCTTGCAGGCATGGCCGCCACCGGCCCGGCATCGGCACGCTACCCGGTCCGCGGCCTGGACATGTGGCTGCGCTGGTTCAAGTCGTTTCCGGGAAGCACGAGCTTCCGCATCGACATCGGCAATCACCAGGTCGTTTCCGATGCGGCGGGGACGCAGTTCTTTGTCGCCAGCGCCATCAAGACTTTCATTCTTGCGCAGTATCTGCGCGACGTCGAGTCGGGCCTGCTTTCCGAGGACGCGCAGCTGCCCGTCAATGACACCGTCCGTGCCAGCGGCAGCCCCGTTTTCGAGCACCTGACCGGCACGACCCCGGCGCGCTCGATCCTGGAGGCGATGATCACGCACAGCGACAACACGGCGACGGACATCGCGCTGTTGCACGTCGGTCCGGATCGCGTCCGGTCCTTCATTGCGGCCCAGGATCTTCGGGCCACGCTGATCCCGGACTCCACGCGCCGCTTTTTTTCCTACAATGCGGGCGCCCCCCTCGGCGTGGACATCGGCTGGGCCGGCGTCAAGGCCGTGCTGGACGCGGGCCGGTCGCCGTGGACGCCCCGCCCCGCACTCAACGGCCAGGTAACGCTGGCCGGCAGCGCGGATGACTTCGTGTCATATTACAAGCGCGCCCTGGCCGGCAGGTTGTTCGCCAAGCCCGCGACGCTGGCCGAGTTCAAGCGCATCAACCTCGCGAATGCATTCTTCCCCGATGACACCGTGGGTTATGGCAAGGGGGGCAGCGGTGATTGGTTCAACAATTTCCCGGACATCGGTGACTTCCACGCGCTCTCGTATGCCGGGCAGATGGTCGTCAATGCCACGCCGGTCACGTTCTGCTTTGTCGTCAACTGGATGAGCGTGGACCCTAAGAGCACCAGCGAAGACCTCGTGCCCGCCTTCACGGACGTCATCAAAGGGAGCATGGAGGCGATCAAGCAGCAGCTGCGCCGTTAGGACGGCCGGCACCCGGTGCCGGAAACGAAGTGGCAACCCTGTGGTCCAATCAGTTCCCCCTTGATCGGAGCAGCCCGCATGCATCCCACTCCCGCGGATCCCGAGACCCTTCCCGCCGTCACGCGGCGGCACATGCTGCACGCGTTGCTGGCATTGGGCGCCACCGGCGCCCTTGCCCTGCCGCGCTCGGCGCGTGCCGCCGAAGGCCCGCTCGTCGCCACGCCGTCCAATGCGCTCGGTCCGTTCTATCCGGCGCAAAAGCCTGCGGACAGCGACGCCGACCTGACGCAGGTCGCCGGGCGTCC
>JANNNM010000853.1:0-17573 GCA_031398535.1 Betaproteobacteria bacterium
CCAGCTCCCATCTGGCGCGGCTGAAGCAGCAGGCCGGGCAGGGCGAGCCGGAGACGTTGCCCATCCTCGAGATCAATCCGCAGCATCCGTTGGTGTCGCGCCTGGAGGGCCACGCGCAGTTCGACGACATGGCGCACCTGATCCTCGATCACGCAGTGCTGGCCGAAGGCGGGCACTTGAAGCACCCGGCGGAACACGTGCAACGCATCACGCGAGTACTGACGGCGTAACCCGCCGCGCCGGCAGGCAACGGTCGCGTCAGCGCGGAATGGCGTAGTTCACCGGGTAGTAGTCGTAGCCCGTGCCGTCCGCGCGAATGTGGCCGATGCCGGGAAAGGGCAGGTGCGCCACCGCCAGCCAGAAGCCGTTCTTCGCGCTTTCCGCGTACACCTTTTTGCGCTGCGCCGCGGCGGCCTTCGAGTCGGTGTCGTAGGACACTGTTGCCGAGGGCTGCGGAAACTGGACGGCCGCCACGTGCATCAGGTCGCCCAGCACGGCCATCTTCTGGCCCTTGCTCTCCACCATGTAGATCGTGTGGCCCTTGGTGTGGCCGTAGGTGGGCACGGCGGCGATGCCCGGCACGAGTTCACCGGCGCCATCGAAGGGCTTGAACTTGCCGGCGGCGACATACGGATTGATCGACGCCATCGCGCCCTTGAAGAAGCCCTTCGCGGATTCCGGCGCGGCGTCGAGGTTCGCCTGTGACAGCCAGTATTCCGCATCGCGCTTGTCCGCGCGAACGATCGCGTTGGGAAACGCCAGCTTGTCGCCCGCCATCAACCCGCCAACGTGATCGGCGTGCATGTGCGTGATGTAGATCTCATCCACCTGTTCCGGCTGGTAACCCGCCGCCTTGATGCTGTTCAGCAGGTTGCCCAGCGTGGGCCCGAAGAGCGTGCCTGCGCCGCTGTCGATCAGCACCAGTTTCGTTCCGGTGTTGACCAGGTACGCATTGACCGATGTCTCCACGGGATCCGCCAGGAACGAGCGCTTCAGCAGCTGTTCGACGCGCCGCGGCGTGGTGTTGGTCATCAGCTTGCCGATCTCGAGCGCGACGGTGCCGTCGGACAGCGCCGTCACTTCGAAATCACCCAGCATCATCCGGTAGTAGCCTGGCGCCTGGCCTTTGGCCATCGGCGCCGCGGCGTGGGTGGCCGTCATCAACAACAACGCCGCCGCCAGCGCGATGATCGATTGCAGCGTGGTTCGTGTGGTTGGCATGTTCAATTCCTTGGTAGCCATTGATCGTTGAATTTCGTCAGGTGCCGCAGAACGTCCGATAGCCCGCAGTCACGTCGGCTGAGGCGGGTTCGGCGTACGCGGCCAGCGCATTCTCTTCGTCGAAGGGCCGCGACAGCGCATCGAGCAACCGTTCGAACGGCGTGAGATTGCCATCATTCGAGGCGGCCGCCAACGCCTCCTCCACGCGATGGTTGCGCGCGATGACGAAGGGATTGACGTGGCGCATTGCCGTGGCGCGCCCGACCGCCTGAGCCGCCGCAGCGCCATCCTCGCTGGCGCACCGCGCCCGCCACTGCTCAAGCCATGCGCCCACTGCAGCCGTTTCGGTGAACATGCCACGCAGCGGGACATCGTTGCCGCCCGCGGCATCGGCCAGCCGCCGCCACGCCAGCGTGAAGTCCGCGCGAAACTCCTGCAGCAGGCGCAGCCAGGCATTGGCCAAAGCCGTATCGGCAGCATCGTCGTCCGCGTCAGCGCGATGCAGCCCCAGCTTGGCGCGTTGTCCGCGCAGCAGATGCCGTTCGTATTGCGCCGGAAACGCGTTGATGACGTCGGTGGCCACGGCCACGCCTTGTTCCGGGTCGTCGGCCAGCAGCGGAATCAGTGTTTCGGCCAGACGCGCGAGGTTCCAGCGCGCGATCTCTGGCTGGTTGCCATACGCGTAGCGGCCGTTGTGATCGATGGAGCTGAACACGGTCGCCGGATCGTAGGCTTCCATAAAGGCGCATGGGCCGTAGTCGATCGTCTCGCCCGACAGCGTCATGTTGTCGGTATTCATCACGCCGTGGATGAAGCCCACGTTCATCCACTGCGCGATCAACGCCGCCTGCCGTTCGGCCACTGCCTGCAGCAGCGCCAGGTAACGATTCGGTGCGTTGACGAGCGCCGGGTCATGCCGCGCGATCGTGTAGTCCGCCAGTTGCCGCACGCGGTCAAGATCGCCGCGCGCCGCGTAATACTGGAACGTGCCGACGCGCAGGTGGCTTGCTGCCACGCGTGTCAGCACCGCGCCGGGCAGCATCTGTTCGCGCACCACCGGCTCGCCCGTTGCCGCCACGGCCAGCGCGCGCGTCGTGGGGATGCGCAGCGCGTGCATCGCCGCGCTGACCAGCACTTCGCGCAGCATCGGTCCGACTGCGGCCTTGCCGTCGCCGCCGCGGGCGAAAGGCGTGCGGCCCGAACCCTTGAACGCGATGTCCCAGCGCCGCCCCTGCGGGTCGATCACTTCGCCCAGCAACAGCGCGCGGCCGTCCCCGAGGCGCGGCGAGAACCCGCCGAACTGGTGGCCCGCGTAGGCCTGGGCCAGCGGCTCGGCGCCTTCCGGCAGCGCGTTCCCCGTGAACAGCGCCGCCAAAGCCGGCGTGTCGAATCCCGTCAGGTTGAGGCCCAGTTCGGTCGCCAGCGGCGCGTTGAAGTACAGGAGGCGTGGCGCGGGCGCGCGCGCAGGCGTCCACGGCTCGTAGAAGCCGGGCAGGTCGCGGGCGAAGGAATTGTCGAAAAGCAGGGCAGGAACGGCCGCTGCGGGCGGAAAGGTGGTGGCCATCGGCAAGTTTGCCATAGGCCTCACCTACCCGGCGGTTCCGGCGTGTGGCGTCCAGCGCCGGGGCCGGAGCGTGGACGCCTCGACAGGCATCGAACTTGCTTGAGTTGTCGGGTTGCGCGGGAACTCGCCCCGCGCGGTGCGCGACGGAGCAGGGAATGTTTTATCGGGTTGTCATGCAAGGCCGCACGATTGGCGGTGCGGACCTGGAGGAGGTCAAGAAGCACTTTGTCCGCGTGACGGGGTTGCCGATGAATGTCGCCGAACAGATGTTCGGGGGCATGCCGCAAGTCGTCAAGCGGCAGGTGGCGCAGCCCGACGCCGAGCGCATTGCCGCCACCTTGCGTGCGATCGGCGCCGCGGCCACCGTGGAGCGCGAGTTGCTGGACGCCGAGGACGACTCGCCGCAAGGCATCCGTGTCGCCGCGACGCCGCTGCACAACGGGCCCCCGACGGTCATTCCTGGCATGGAGACCACGCCCGTCACGACGTTTGCGCCGTCGCGATACACCAAGTTCATGCGCAAGATGCGCGGCAAGTGGTCCTGGGTGATCGGTCTGGCCGTCCTGGTGCCCGTCGGCATCCTGCTGGCCCCCTTCATCGAGGAGTTCCTGGCGGACCAGCGGCCGCCGCCCGCGCCTGCCCCGGTCCGCGCGGCCCCTCCAAAGTTCGCGGATGCCGGAGAACCCGCACCCACCGCACCGCTGGTGGTGAACGTGGCGTGGCTGCGGGGTCCGTGGCGGTGTACCGACCAGCGCACCGGCGAATCGAAGTACTGGAGTTATGTCGACAACGGCACGCTGGTCTTCCACGGCGATGTGCTGAGCGACAAGCCGCCGCCCATCACCGTCACGGCCTATGCGCCCAACGAGTGGGTGATCGACGGCCACAAGCTCATTCACAAGAACTCGCAGCGCGTGCCCGATATCTACAAGCTGGAAGGGCTGACGTTGACGCGGCTGCGCTACACCGACGGGAAGAAGCTCGAGATCGAGTGCCGGCGGCCGTAGGGCGCGGGTTCAGTCCTCGCGATTTTCCGCGTTGCCGGGCGGTTTCTGATAAGTTCGCCGAACGCAGCATCGAGGCGGTACGGATTGTCGCAAGTACCGGATCTGTTGCATCGTCGGAGGCAACTGCGCGATGAATCCTGTGGTCGGCAACAATCCATCATCCGCTTCGCCTTTGCAGAAGCGCCGGCGACAGATCCGCGGCTTCGTTCGCAGCAAGTTCGCCTGGGGCCGCATCTACCGCGCCACCAGCTACCTCAAGTCGGCGCTGTGGACCGTTCCGCTGATCGCCATCGTGCTGGAACTGATGCTGGCGCCGGCGGTGCATGCGCTCGATGGCTGGCTCGGCTGGCGTATCCGGGGGCTCGAAATCGCAGGCGCCACGGCGCTGTATCAGACCGCCATCACGCTGACGCTGTCGTTCCTGGTGTTCACCTTCGGGTCGCTGCTGGTGGCGATCCAGGTGGCCGGCGGCCAGCTGACACCACGCATCATCGCCACGATCCTGTTGCGCAACAATGTCGTTCGCTACAGCGTCGGGCTCTTCGTCTTCACGCTGGTCTTCGCGGTCGGCGCGCTCAACCGGCAGGAAACTGCGGTTTACGAGCTTGTCGCGCTGGTGACTGCGCTGCTCGGTATCGCGTGCATCGCCGATTTCCTGTTCCTGATCGATTACGCGGCGCGGCTCCTGCGTCCGGTCAGCATCCTCGCCAAAGTTGGTGAAGAAGGAGTTGCGATCATCGGGAACGTCTATCCGGACCCCGCAGTGGCACTCACACCCGAGGCGGCTGCGCTGGACGGAGGAACCCCGCCGCCAAGCCGGGAAGTCGAGCACCAGGGGGCATCGCAGATCGTCCTCGCCGTCGATACACCGACGCTGGTGGCGCTGGCGGAACTCCACGACGGACTGATCGAAGTCGTGCCTCAGGTGGGGGACTTCGTCGCGGCCGGCCAGCCGCTGTTCGTCCTGCATGGCGGCGCGATGGCGATCAGCAACCGCACCGTACGATCGGCGGTGGCCTTCGGGCCGGAACGCACGCTGGAGCAGGACCCGATGTTTGCATTCCGCATCGTCACCGACATCGCGCTGAAGGCTTTGTCGCCTGCCATCAACGATCCCACCACTTCCGTGCTGGCCATGGACCAGCTGCACCAGTTGTTGCGGCAGGTTGGCCACCGCCGGCTTCGGGGCGAGGTGCTGCTGGACGACAAGGGCCAGTCGCGGGTCATTATCCGCACGCCGAACTGGGAAGACTACGTGCAGGTCTCCTGCCGGGAGATTCGCGCGTGCGGGGCCAACAGCCTGCAGGTCGTGCGACGCATGCGGGCGATGCTGATGGATCTCCAGGACACGCTGCCCGACCATCGTCGCCCGGCCTTGACGACGGAACTCGGCCTGCTGGATTGGGCGGTCGAGGCGAACTTCAGCAGGCCCGAAGACCTCGCGCTCGCACGGGTTCCGGACCTGCAAGGGCTTGGCGGCTCGACGGGTGTGCGCCGGGCGAGGTCTCGCGCATAGTCGGAACGCGTGTTGCTAGTGCGCCGGACCATCCAGCAGGCGCACGATCCGTTCGGAACCCAGCACGGCATCGCCGAAGCCGGAGAAGTCGGCGGGTGGATACGCAAGTCCGGTGCATTCGCCGCTGCCCTCGCGCGGCGCCCAGACCTGTCGGGCCTCGAGAAGATAGACGCCATAGGCAGCACGCAAGCCCTGCTGGTCGGTGCCCATCTCCTGTTGCACCGTGTACGCGGCCAGCGCGGCATTCGATACGACCGCGACCTCGATCAGGGCCGCGCGATAGCCGGGCCGATGGACGACATCCGGACCAAACGCCGCCGCCATCCGGATGGCCGATGAACTCACGACGATGAGCAGCCGGTCGAGGATGCTGCGCAATGCGTGCTTCATCGCAAAGGCGAGGTAGGACTTGGGGTTGAGGTAGGTATCGACGGCTGCCGACACCGCGCCGCAGCCGCTGTGTCCCAGGACCACCACGAGCTTCAGGCTGCCGCCAAGGTGATCCACCGCGTACTTGAGGCTGCCGAGAACCTCACTGCCAAGGCCGTTGCCCGCGACACGCACGACGAAGAGATCGTTCGGCCCTTCATTGAAGATCAGTTCGATCGGCACCCGCGCATCGGAGCAGCCGAGGATGGCCGCGTAGGGCCTTTGCTTCGCCGCGCCGATGGCATCAGGTTCGAGTCCGAGATCGCGCGGGTCCACCGGGATGACGAGCTGCGCGGTGCCGGTGCCCTCCGCGTGGCCTTCCAGCAGCGCAGCGATCGACCGGCTGCCGTGCTCCAGCCGCGCGCGTGCCGCCGCGGCATCCGCCGGCCGTGGCCGCACCGCCTGGTCGGTGCCATCGTACCGATACGTGATCTCGATGATCTTCATGGGCGCTCCGTCGGATTCAACCCGGCATGACGTTGATGTCGTCGCCTCAGCCGGGAAGCGACGCGCCGCCGCATACCGCGATGTCCTGACCGGTGATTGCCGCGGCGGCAGGCGACAGCAGGAAGGCCACCAGTTCCGCGATTTCCGCCGGCGCGATGAAGCGGCCGATTGGCGGGACGCGCGGTGCGCTGCCCGCGCGCGCCGGATCATCCAGCATGGGGGTGGCAGTGGCGGCCGGCGAAACGACGTTGATCGTGACCCCCCGGGCTGCCACCTCGCGGCCCCAGCTTCGCGCCAGCGCGACCAGCGCGGCCTTGGTCGCCGCGTACTGGCTGCGCCCCGGCATGCCTTGCGCGACGCGGCTGCCGATCAGCACCACGCGTCCACGGCCGCGTTCCGCCATCCGCGGCACCAGGGCGTCCGCAAGCCGCGTGGCGGCATCGACATGCACGCGCCACATCGACTCGGCAGCCGCATGGTCCAGCGAGCCCAGGTCGCCCACACGCAACATGCCTGCCGCGTGGACGAGCGCATCAACATGCGCACAAGCGTGAACGGCGGCGTCTGTCTTTGCACCGTCCGCGAGGTCGATCGTGGTTGCGTGGAACTGCGGTGACGCGATCGTGGCGGGCGCGCGATCGAAGCCCTGGACCACGCCGCCAAGCGCCAGCAACCGCTCCGCGATCGCGCGGCCGATGCCGGCACTGCTGCCGGTGACGACGACGTGAAGCCCGGCGATGGCATTGCGATCGAGGACCTCACTCGACACGAATATTGCCGTCCGTGACGATCTTCTGCGCCTGGGCCATGTCGTCGCGCTGGAACTTGACGAAGTCGTCGATGCTGCCGGGCGTCAGCAACAGGCCTTGCGCCGTGAACTTCTCCCGCATGTCGGACGCCAGTGCCTTGTTGACCTCCGCGTTCAAGCGGACGCGAATGTCTTCGGGCAACTTCGCCGGTCCCCACAGCCCGTACCAGCTGTAGAACTCGTAGCCGGGAATCGTCTCGGCGACGGTGGGCACATCGGGCAGGTTCGGCGTGCGCGTCGACGACGTGACGGCGACCACGCGCAGCTGTCCCGCCTTGTGATACTGCAGCGAGCCCAGGATCGGGTCGATGAAGCCGTCGATCCGGCCGCCGAGCAGATCCTGGAATGCCGGCGCCGTACCCTTGTACGGGACCACCGTGTAGTCGATGCCGCCCGCGCGCTTCAGGAGCTCGGTGGCCAGGTGGCCCGCCGACCCGATCGAGCCCACCGCAAAGGTCATGCGGCCCGGATTGGCCTTGGCGTACGCGAAGAGCGTCTTGATGTCGGTGATCGGCAGGTCCTTCGCGATGGCGACGGACAGCGGCGCCTTGGCCACCAGCGCCACCGGCGTGAAGTCCTGGACCACGGAGTAGGGGACCTGCTTCATCGTCATCGGCGCGGTGACGAACGTGGACGCATTGAACAGCAGCGTGTAGCCATCGGCGGGTGCCTTGGCCACCGCGTCGGCGCCGATGATGCCGTTGCCACCTGGACGGTTCTCGACGACGAACGATTGGCCCATCTGGTCCGACAGCTTCTGCGCGAGCGCACGACCGAGCGTGTCGAGCGTGCCGCCGGGCGGGAACGGAATGATGACGCGCACGGACCGGGTCGGATAACCCTGGGCCAACGCGCTCGACATGGCCACTGCGGCCAGCGCGGCAACGAACCAACGCAGCAGGGTGGTGTTCTTCATGGACTCCTCCTTTTGTTATGACCGGACACGTTCCTTGCGTGAGAGCCTGCGCCTTCCCGGGCGTCGCAATGTCGTGCATCTATTCCTTCACGAACAGCATTTGCGCAAGCGGGATGGTCATTCGAGCCGGCGCTATCGCCAACCGCGCGGCCACTGCCGCTTCAAGCCGGTCGAGAAACGCCGCGAAGCGTGAGTCGCGCGCGCCGTCGTCCAGGCCCTCAGCCAGTGTGGGGAAAACGGAGGCGCGCGTAAAGGCGGCCCACTGCGCGCCGAACGCCGGCGCGTCGGCGTCGGCCTCGAACTGCGCCCAGATGTGATCCTCGCCGTGGAAGACTTCCAGATGCTCGATCGACAGGTCCTCGAAGTGCCCGTCCCTGGCGAAGGGCTCCGCAAACTGCGCCTTGGTTCTTCCAACCGTAGGAATGGCCATCCGCTGCAATTCCTCCGCGCGAATGAGGCCACTGTCCACCAGCGCACCGAGTGCCGCGTAGATGGCCTCGAGCAGCGGGCGATAGCCAAAGTCGCCGGTGTCGTCTGTGGCCATCGTCAGCACGACCAATCGCCCGCCGCGACACAGTTCGCGGCTGCGCATGGTCAGGAACTGTTTCCAGTCGTCCGCGGCCTGCAATGCATACGCAGTGCGTGCCGCCGGGTCGCGGCTGAAGGCCACCTGCACCTGATCGGGAATGGCAGCTGGCGTGCGGCTCAGCCACTGGATGGCCCAGGAACTCCATCCCAGAGTCACACTGCCCGCCGGCAGGATCTGCTCGAAATAGGAGCGCCCGATGGCCGTCGCGAATGCGGCATGGTCGTGGCGAAGATAGCTGGCGGGATCGGTTGCGAGCGTCTGGAAGAGCGCCGAGAAGTCGTTGGCGGGCAGGTCGGTGTGGTGGACCACGATCGGCCATGCCAGGCCCGCGCGCTCGCGGAATGCCTGGATCGCCTGCGCCATCGGCTGCATCGAGTTGCGACCCTCCGATGCGCCGTAGTCGGCGATGTTCACGACTTGCGATGGTGGCGGCAGCGGCACCGCGCGGGCCGCTTGCACCAGCAACGGCACGGCCGGCAACGAGCCGGCGGCCTGCACGCGCGAGCTTCGGTTGTACGCGCCCTTGCCCTCCATGGGTGCGGGTGCCACGAATTTCGATGGGCTGCTCATGTTCGCCGGGCAGGAAGAAGAGGCAACGTCAATCGCGTGGACCCATGCATGGCGCCATTGACACGGGCGTGACCGCTCCATTCTACGCGCGCGCGCACCGCCGCTCGAACGCCTGCCGGGCTAACCGGTCGGGTCATGAATACCTTGCTACGCTCAAAGACCTCGGCGAAACTTCGCCGCAGGAGGATCACCCAGCGGGAGAACAATCCATGAACACAGTCAAGACCAAGGACGGCATCGAGATCTTCTACAAGGACTGGGGCAGTGGCCAGCCCATCGTCTTTTCGCACGGCTGGCCCCTCAGTTCGGACGACTGGGATGCGCAGCTGATGTATTTCCTCAATCACGGCTTTCGCGTCGTTGCGCACGACCGCCGGGGGCACGGGCGTTCGACCCAGACCGCCTACGGCCACGACATGGATCACTATGCCGACGACCTGGCGGCGGTGACGGCGCATCTCGACTTGAAGAATGCCGTCCACGTCGGGCATTCCACCGGTGGCGGCGAAGTCGTTCGTTACCTTTCGCGTCACGGTGAAAGCCGCGTGGCCAAGGCGGCGATCATTGCGGCAGTACCACCGCTGATGGTGAAGACGGCCGCGAATCCGGGCGGACTACCCAAGGAAGTCTTCGATGGCTTCCAGGCGCAGGTGGCGAACAACCGGTCGCAGTTCTACCGCGACATCGCGGCCGGTCCCTTCTATGGCTACAACCGGCCGGGGGCGAAGGTGTCCGAGGGCAACATCCAGAACTGGTGGCGCCAGGGCATGGCAGGCGGCGCGAAGGCGCACTACGACGGCATCGTGGCCTTCTCGCAGACGGACTTCACCGAGGACCTGAAGAAGATTTCGGTGCCGACGCTGGTGATGCACGGCGACGACGACCAGATCGTGCCGTATGCCGACTCGGCGCCGTTGAGCGCCAAGCTGCTGAAGAACGGCACGCTGAAAACCTACAAGGGCTTTCCGCACGGCATGCCCACCACCGAGGCCGACACGATCAACGCCGACCTGCTGGCGTTCATCAAGTCCTGAAAGCCGGAGCGCGCCTGGTCAGCCGGCCTTGATGGCGGCCGCCATGACCGGCGCGACTTCTTCCTTTCGGGCGGCGCCGATGTCATCCTGACCGGGCGCCTCGAACACCGCCCCATCGACGGACATGCGGTGCCTGCAGCTGCGGCAGATGGCCTCCCCCTGCACGACTTCCGTCGCCAGGTACTTGTGAATCTCGCCGCACATCCTGCATTTCGTCAGCGCCCACAGGACGCCCGACCCATCCACATGCATGCGCACGGATTGCATTTTGGCCTCCCCCGAGGCACGGTCGAAGGCAGAATTCTTGCAAAGACACAGTGGTCGGGAAAGTCGGCTCCGACCGCTGGATCCCGTCCGAAGTCGTCCTACAGGCGGTCCGCCGGGGATTGCGCCAGCGCCCGCCGGGCCGCGCGCCTCAAGGCGAGCGAATTCCGGTGTTCAAGTCGGACTTGGACCGGCGGTCGTCGTTCCCGGCGGCCGGACCATGGTCGGGCGTGGGGTTGCCAGACGTGATGCGCAGCTTCAGCTCCGCGCGGTTGGCGATGCGATCCTGGTTACCCGACATTTGCATCAGGGCGAATGCCAATACGATTGCCACTGCCCAGCCGAGCAGGCCGAACAGTATCCATAACAAATCCATTGCCGTACCTTCCGGAGTCCAAGTTCTTTGGAGAGCCCGGTATGCTAACGGCGCATCAGCCATGAATCCTCTGAATAATTTGCATAGGTGATATGCACCGTGTTCAATATTCGTGCAATTGATCTCAACCTGTTGCCGGTGTTCGAGGGCATCTACGAAGAGCGGAGCATTTCGCGCGCCGCGGCTCGGCTGGCCATGACCCAGTCGGCGGTCAGCCATGCGCTGTCCCGGCTGCGGCTGGTCTTTCGTGACGAGCTTTTCATCCGCCAGTCGCGGGGCGTTGAGCCTACGGCGGCAGCCGACGCGCTTTACGTGAAATTGCGCGGCGCGCTGGCGACGGTGCGGGATTCGATTGCCGAAAGCAGGACCTTCCAGCCCGCGACCTCGGTTCGAAAATTCTTCGTCAGCGTCTCGCACCCGCTGGGGCCATTGATTGCGCTGCGGCTACGCGAGCGGCTCGGTCGCGTGGCCCCCGGTGTCGATGTGGTCTTCAGCACCCGGTCGCGGCCGATCGAGCTCGAGCGCGCGTTGCGTGAAGGGAGCATCGATGCAGCGGTGGACTGGTTGGTGCCGGGGCAGGAGCCGTTCCGGTCGGCCACGCTGTTCGAGGATGCGCTCGTGCCCGTGGCACGGGACGGGCATCCCGGGCTCCGGACGACGCGCACGGTCGGTGATCTCGCGCGACACCCGTTCGTCACGTTGCGCTCCCGGGTCGATGGCGAGCATCCGGTGGCAGGTCTGCGGGAATGGCAACAGCTGAAGTTGCATATTGCCCTCGAAGTGTCGGAAATCCTCGAAGTGTTCATGGTGGTCCGCCAATCCGACCTGTTCGGGCTGGTACCGCTCAGCATGCTCAAGTTTGCCGGCGATGTTTTCGGGCTGAAGCCATTGCGCGCGGGACCGAAGCGAATTCCCATTCCAATCAAGCTGGTGTGGATGGGAGGCCGCGAGCCGGATCCTGCGCACGCGTTCCTGCGCAAACACATTCAACTGGCGGCGACCGACGTGGTGTCGCGGCGAGCGGCTTCCAGGCGATAGCGTCGTGGAGCCTGCTGACATGGCGTCAGGTCCCGCCGTGACGTTGGTGGCGAAGCGAACCGCCGCGTGGACCTCTCCACTGCTGGCCCTGGCCGTCGCGATGCACGTCTTCCTGTGCTGGCACCTGCGGACGGATCTCGCGTTCGACCCGAAGACAATCTACCTGCCCTTCGCGCAGCGGCTGCTGGACGAAGGTTGGGCCTTCTTCGCCTCCGAGCGATCGGTGTGGTATCCGATCGGTGCCTACGCCTATCCCGCGCTGCTCGGTGCCAACCTGCACGTCATCGAGGCCGTCAACCTGGTGCTGTCGTCGGCGGTCGTGCTGTTGCTGTTCCGCATCGGAACGCTGGCGCACTCGGTACGCGGCGGCGTCATCGCGGCCTGGCTGTACGCGGTGTCGCCGACGGTCGCGCCGCTGGTGATCAACGCGCTGACCGAGCCGCCGTACCTCTTCCTGTGCGCCGTGTGGCTGTGGGCATTTAGCGAGCTGGGCGCGTCCGGCGAACGGCGCTGGATCTGGATCGGGGGTTTCGCGCTGGCCTGCGCCGTGAACCTGCGGGCCTCGCTGGTGCTCTTCATTTTTGGCACGGCGATGCTCGCGGTCGCGGCAAGCATGCTCGGCGGCACCGGGCGCGAAACCTGGAAGAAATTGGCCGGTATCCAGTTCGTCGCGGCAGCGATCACGGCGCTGCTGATCGTGAAGAATTGGTGGCTGTTCGACCTGCCCCAGATCAGTAGCGGTGGCGGCAACGCGTTCTACCTCGGCAATCATCCGCTGACCGGTGGATACGACCCCGACGTGGTCGGACTGTTCTTCGACGTCAATGGCGTCGCGCAGGAACTTCAGTTGAACGTGCAGGCGGATCGCAAGCTTTATGCGATCGGCTGGGAATTGCTGCGCGCCCAACCGATTGACGTGACTGTCACCAACTACCTGCGCAAGACGTGGGCGTTCCTGCTCTACCCCAACGTATCGGTCAGCGATGGCCTCTTTACCTTGCGCTCCTGGCGCATCCTGCTGCTGGCAGGCGCCGCCATCGGCGTGCTGTCGCGCTGGCGTTCGCCCATCGTGCTGCTGGCGGCATCGGTGGTGGGCTACCAGGTGCTGACGCACATGTCGCTGCTCTTCACGCCGCGCTATTCGGTCGGCGCGCTCGACCTGTGGCTGGCACTTCTCGCGGGATGCGGCTTCGCTGCCGTGTTCCGGTGGCCGCTGCGCCAGGCATCGTTGCTGGCATTCGCGATCGGTGTGGCCATCTATGCCGGCATGACGATCCGCCTGACCGAGGGCGCGGTCGTCCCGCTTCGCTTCAACGCGGCTGTGCCGCACCGGGTGCTGTGGGAACAGCGTGGCGCACCCGCAGGGTCGCTCACCGGCTTCGTCGCGGACGCTGCCACCAACGCGCTCGTTGCCAGCACCGGCCTTCCATCGATCCGGCTTGCGCTGCCTGAAGTGGAAGGGATCGCCGGCAACGCCACGTTCTGGCAGCGCAGCCTGTTCCTGATCCTCGAGGTGTTCACGCCGCCCGACGGCAAGCGCTGCACGGATGGACGCATTGCGTTTCATCCCATCCCCGCGAATCCGGATCCGCTGGCGCCGGTGGCCTACTATCCCTTCCGTCTTGCACGCGATGCCGCGACGCAGACTTTTTCGTTCGGCATTGCCACGCGCACCGCAACCTGGCCGGCCGGCATCAACGGGCCTGGTACCTTCGACATCGTCTTCGCGTGCGACCCAGGCGGAACCGTACGTCTTGACCGTCTGGCGATCGCCGAGTCCACCTATGCCGACGTGTTCCGGGGCACGGGGGCCGTCGTCTCCACCGCGCCGGTCGTCGAGTACTACCGGTCATCCATCGACCGCTATTTTGTTACATGGGTGGCCGACGAAATCGCCACGCTCGATGCCGGCGTGGACGTCACGGGATGGGTTCGCACGGGGAACACGTTCAAGACATGGCTGACGGCGCAGCCCGGCACGTTGCCGGTGTGCCGCTTCCGGATCCCGCCCGGACTCGGCGATTCGCATGTCCTCGGGCTGGGAACCGCCGAATGCACGGCCATCGCGACGCGCAACCCGGGCTTCCTGCTGGAATCCCCCAACTTCACGGCGCGGATGACGCCGCCGCAAGATGGCGCGTGTCCCGCTGGCACGGTATCCGTGTTTCGCGTGCAGCGTGGTACCACTGTGGCGAACTATCGATACACAACGGACCCGTCGACACGCGACCCGATGAACGCGAGCGGCGGATTGGGCGAAGCGGGGGCACCTGCCGTCGTCGCGATGTGCGCGCCAGCGTGACCGCATTGGCGGCGCCGGGTTTGCAGGCGAAGCCTCAGCCCCGCAGACAAGGCCGCGCGCCGATGGGCCTTACGGTGGCGCCCGGCGTCGTGCCAACAATGCCGTCCAGCGCGGGTCCGCGTGCAAGCCCGTGAAGCTCGCGTCCACCGCCAGCATCATCACGTTGGGATCGTGGCGCGTGACGGCGTCATCGAGGTGCTCGAACGCGCGGTCATGGCGGCCGCACCGGGTCGCGACGATGGCAAGCACATAGGGCGACACCCGCTCCACGCCAAAGCGCGCAAGTGCGCCTGCCACGGTCGCGTCGGCCGCCATGATGTCGCCCGCCATCCCCTGTGCCGCGGCCAGGCACGCGTGTGCGTTCGGATGACCGGGTGCCAGTTCGCATACGCGGCCATAGAGTTGCAGGGCCCGTTGCGGTTCACCGGTCAGCATCGCGATGAGTGCCGCCAGCCCCGTGGCGGCAATATTGTCGGGCGCCAGGTCGCGCATGCCGTCGAGCTCGGCCTCGGCGTCGGCGAAGCGGCGCTGGGCGATGCGCAGGTTCACCATGTGCATCCGCGTATTGAGGTAGTGCGGGTCGAGCCGTCGCGCCAGCAGCAGCTCGCGTTCGGCCTCATCCAGTTCACCGCGCGCGAACAGGTGGAACCCAAACGCGGAGTGGACGAAGGCCTGCAGTGGCGCCAGGGAAATCGCGCGTTCGAAGTGTGTGCGCGCCGCAGCCCAGTCAAAGTCGAACTGGTGCAACACGGCGCCCATCAGCGCGTGGGCGGTCGCGTGGCTGGCATCCAGCTCCAGCGCGCGATGCAGGGCTTCGGTCGCATGGTCGGCGGCGGCGCGGGGCTCGCCATGCCAGCCGGTGGCCAGGTTGAACCACGCGCGGCCCATGCCGACCAAGGCAGGCACATGATCGGGCGATTCACGCAGCGCCGCGTCGAAGCGCGCCAGCGCGGCGTCGAGCGAAGCTTTTGACAGCGGCTGGCGCAGGAAATATTCGCCGCGTTCCACCAGGTCGCGTGCGCGCCGCGTGGCGGCATGGGGCGGACCCTCCCGGAGACGCACCGTCGGCACGTAGCTGCCGACCGGCAGGCGGATCTCCAGTGCGGTATCGATGCCTTCGTCACCATAGTAGCGTCCCAGCCGTTGGCGCAGGCGCCGCGCCTCGACGCGAACGATGGTGTCGCGCGCGGGATCGAATGCGTCGTAAGGCCGCGCGAACACTTCGATGGCCAGGACCTGCTCCTTCAGCGCGCCGATGTTGCCGGCAACCGCCTGCTCGACCAGGTGCCGCAGCAGTTGCTGGTGACGGGGGGATGTTTCGAACGAACGGCTGCCGGTGATACGCGCGAGTTCAAGCTGAATCAGCTCCGGCGCGATGCCGGCGGCGGCATGGGCGTCGGCGGAAAGCTCGAAGGTGTCTTCGGTGTCGGGCATGGCGGGGCAGGGAACGCAGGCGCGTCCCGGCAAGTGTAGCCCAGCGCGGTTGGCGCTCCACAGGTCCCCGCGGGACTGTGCAGACCCGCGGCCGCATCCCGCCCACCATCCTGATTCAGGCTCTTGAAATCTCCCAGACCGATGCCCAGATCGGGGTTCGTGGGCGCCGCGGCGCGTGCCGGGGCGCTTGGTCCAACCGCAACCGAGGAGAGTGCCATGTACCGAGCCTTGTTTCCCCGGGACGTGTTCGCCGAGCTGGATCGCCTGCAGCGCGAGATGCAGGAGGCGGTCGACCTGTCCCCCAATATCCGCGGCATGGGCCGCGGCGGCTTTCCCGCGCTGAACGTCGGCGGGACGCCCCAATCGGTGGAGATCTACGCCTTTGCTCCCGGGCTCGATCCCGCCGCAATCGATGTCAATCTTGACCGTGGCCTGCTGACCATCGCCGGCGAGCGGACCCCGGAGCTGCCTTCCGGGAACGATGACAAAGCCGCCCTGCACATCAACGAGCGTTTCGGCGGCCGGTTCCGGCGGGTCGTGAGCCTGCCCGATGACGTGGACCCCAACACCGTCTCGGCCGACTATCGCGACGGCGTGTTGCACATCCACGTCAAGCGCCACGAATCGGCCCAGCCACGCCGCATCAACGTCCAATGATCCCGGAGGACCCGTCATGAACGATGCATCCGCAGTCTCCAGGAATGAACAGGCGTCGCGCACCGATCCGACGCTGCATGCCGACGCGGCCCTGATGCCGCCGGTGGATGTCATGGAAGACAGCACCGGCATTACGCTGCGCGCCGATCTGCCGGGCGTGCCCAAGGACAAGCTCAACCTACAGGTGGAGGCGGGCACGCTGACGATCGAAGGCGAAGTCAGCATTCCGATGCCGGGCAGCATGGAGGCGACGTACGCCGAGGTCAGCGTGCCTCGTTTCCGGCGAGTCTTCACGCTGTCGAAGGAACTCGATCCCGGCAAGGTATCCGCCGAACTGAAGCATGGCGTGTTGAGCCTGCGCATCCCGAAGGCCGAGCATGCCCAGCCGCGACGGATCGACATCAAGGTGAGCTAGGGCAAGGCGCCGCCCCCGCTCGGGGGCGGCTGCCCGCGACGGTCTGGAGCCCCAGCGCGCGGTTGAAGCCAAACGACTCCGTTTCAGATGAACAAAAGGCCAAACCTTAAGGGAGGACGACATGGCCATCCATACGCTGCCCGAATCGGCATTGCCCGATAAAAGCGACGCCGGCCTGGCGCTGCGGGACTACTTTGCCGCCGCCGCGCTCAATGCATTGCTGTCCGCGCCTCGCTCGGAAACGAACGACGGGCCGCCTGCGCGATACGCGGAGATCGCCTACGCGTATGCGGACGCGATGCTGGTAGCGCGCGGCAGTGGCCTGATCTAAGCAGGCCCGGCGAGGCGATCGATCAGTCGAGGCTGATGTTGGCCTTCTTCACCAGCACCGCGTATCGCTCCTGTTCGCTCTTGATAAAGGCGGCCGATGCCTCGGGCGTCATCGGATTGATGACGTTCTCCTGCTTGGCCATTGCCGCGACGGCTTCCGGTGATGCGAAGGCGGCAACAATGGCATCGTAAAGGCGCTGCCGGTCCGCGGCGGGGAGCTTTGCCGGCGCGACAAAGGCGAACCAACCGCCAATCACCACGGAGGGAAACCCCTGCTCCATCATCGTGGACACGTCGGGCAACGACACCGACCGGGCCTTGCCCATCATGCCGACTGCGCGCAATGCTCCACTCTTCAGGTGTCCCTGCACGGCGGGCAAGGCCACGACGCCAAAGTCCACCTGACCGCCGATCAGGTCCGACATCATCGGGCCTGTGCCCTTGTAGGGAATGTGCTGCACCTCTATGCCCGCTGCATCCACGATCATGGCGCCCGCCAGATGAATGATGGTGCCGTTTCCCGATGATGCGTATGTTTTGCGGGTATTACTAAAAGGTATTTTCCATCTAGTTTGCAAACTTTATATGCAACAAGTGATTTTATTTTGTCGGGATTTTGTATTCTGGAATCAAGATTTCCCAATTCTGATGGCCAC
>JANNNM010000878.1:0-14250 GCA_031398535.1 Betaproteobacteria bacterium
AAACAACTTGAAACTCGCGTAGGTCGGTTGGCGATCCTTCAAGCAGCTCTACTACGAATTTTCGAGCTGGGTAGTCAAGCGACAACTTTGCTGCCCATGCGGAACGTATGGTTTCACCAAGAAAGCGAATTTGAGCTTCACTCACTTCCGACCATGCGCCGGGATGTTGGACATCCAAGACGTGCAGATGATTCAACGTAGCCTCAACTGATTTCGCGTCGATTCCAGGCGACGCCAGCCAGTCATTGACCTGTGACTCAGTAACACCTTCGCGAAAGATCATGCCTTTGATCTCAACGAAGCGAGGCCAAAGTAGAGTCGCGTAGGCGATTGCGAGTGCGTAACTCCCCATGCAACTAGCCCATGCTTCCGGCGAGATTTCGCCACCATTGTGGTCATCCCATGCCTTCAGTTCTGGAATGAGGATGTAGCGATTCACGATTGCGGCCTAACGGACTAAGGTAACCGGCGGGCCGCCGGAGAAGTAAACAAGAACGAAGACCTTAACCGGCCCGTCCGAGTTGACCGCGTGGTTAGGCCCCAAGCGTGTGCACATACGGACACGATACGACAAGGGGCGCCACCGGACAACGGTGGAAATGGACGAGTGGATGAGGGCGCTGCACCGCCAGCCCACGGCAGCGAGGGGGGAAGGCGCAGCGCCCGAGCGCGTGCCGCTAAGCGGCTGCCGATTGCGTACCGCCCACCAACCCGAGCGCCGGACCGAAGTTGAACGCGGTATGCGCCGAACTGCTAACCGAAGCGGTGCTTCCGCAGGCAACGCTGCCTCGATTGGCAAGGCTGACCCGCTGCCGTTGGTGTGGCCTGCCGAAGCGAGGCCGCAAATGCGGCACACGGCAGTACTGCGCCGAAGCGAGAGCGTGATGCCGAAGGGATGGGGCCTAACGAAAAATGTAGAACCTAAACCCGGCCAAAGCCCACCGAACCACGACGAAAAACTCTGCGTCAATCATCCCAATGGCCAGTAGGTAGTTAGAAAAATTTTAAGGAGAATCAACGGGCGAAGAAAATTAGCAGGAACCTAAGGCTTACAGGCGAAAAGTCGAATGGCCGACCCCCCACCCCTGCCGTTCCTCGAACGTTGCCGCCAGAAGGTCCGGCTGAAGCACTACAGCCTGCGCACGGAGCAGGCGTATCTCGACTGGATTAAACGCTTCATTCTTTTCCACGGCAAGCGGCACCCGGCGCAACTGGGCGCGCCGGAGGTGGAGGCCTTTCTCACGCATCTGGCCGTGGATCGCGGCGTCGCGGCGGCTACGCAAAACCAGGCCAAGAGCGCGCTGCTCTTCATGTACAAGGAGGTCATCGGCGTGGATCTGCCGTGGCTCGACCACGTGGAGCGCGCCAAGACGCCGCAGCGGATGCCGGTGGTGCTCACGCGGGAGGAGGTGGCGCAGGTGCTGCGCCAGCTGAAGGGCGTGCACCGGCTCATCGGACACCTGCTCTACGGCACGGGCATGCGGGTCATGGAGGGCATGCGGCTGCGGGTCAAGGACGTGGAGTTCACCCGCCGGGAGATCCTGGTCCGTGATGGCAAGGGGCAGAAGGATCGTGTGGCGGTACTGCCAGACCGGGTCGCCGCCCCATTGAAGCAACAGATGGCCAAGGCCCGGGAACAACACCAGCGTGATCTTGCGGGCGGCGCTGGCGCGGTTTTCTTGCCGGATGCGCTCATCCGCAAGTACCCGCACGCGGCGCGCGATTGGGGATGGCAGTACGTGTTTCCGGCGCCGGGCATGTCCCGCGACCCGCGCAGCGGCACGGTGCGGCGCCATCACTTGAACGACCAGGCCTTCCAGCGGGCGATGCGGCAGGCGGTGCTCGATGCGGGCCTGGTGAAGCCGGCGACGCCGCATACGCTGCGGCATTCGTTCGCCACGCACCTGCTCGATGCGGGCTACGACGTCCGCACGGTGCAGGAGCTGTTGGGCCACTCGGACGTCAGCACGACGATGATCTACACGCACGTATTGAATCGCGGCGGCCGCGGCGTCGTCAGTCCGCTCGACCGGCTCTGAAGCGGGGCGGTCCCCACGTTTCAACCGCGCGGTCTGGACGCTGGCACTCGGGCTTCCCACAGGGTCTCCAGTGCGTCGGCCAGCGCACTGGGCACGTGCACGCCGGAGGAGCGCACGCCCCACCGGAAGCGCGCGAAGGGCGGCAGCGCCAGGTCGTCGTAGGTGACGGCAGGCAGGTCCAGCAAGGTATCGAGGCGCAGTATCAGGCGCTGCATCACGGCGCCGGCGGCGGCGCGGTCGGGGCGCCAATGGGGCTCCGGGTGCGGCACGGTCAGGGTGTAGCCGGCGCCGAAGATGCCCTTGGGCGGGACGCCCACGCGAACCAGGAAGGCGCGGCTGCCGGGCTCGATGTTGCGTACGCGACCGGAGTTCCAGTCGGTGTCGAGGTGACCGCGGCGTGCAAGCTTCCGGCGGTCAGCCGCCATCTCGGGCCAGTTCCACAGCGACGGGTTCCATGCGAAGAGATAGGTGGCCATGCAAACGCATCCGGGTCATGGTGGTAAATTGCGGGACTTGAGCCTGCCCCATGCCACGATCGTCCCCGCCCTCGCCGCGCTAGCGGCACTGGTCGTCGCAATCGCGGGCTGCAGCAGCGCGCCGCCCAAGCCTTCGGCCTCGTCAACACCGGGCGTGTCATCGACGTCCGCGCCGCCGCCGACGGCATCGTCCAAATACTACAAGGATGATGGCCCCGGCGAGAATCCGCCGACCAATCTCGACCAGATCCCGGATGCGGTGCCGAAGCTCGAGGCGCTGCATCGCTTCGCGAACCGGCCCTATACGGTGCTGGGCCGCGACTACGTGCCCGCTACCACGCTGCGCCCCTACAAGGAACGCGGCATCGCGTCGTGGTATGGCCGCAAGTTCCACGGGCAGAAGACGTCGAACGGCGAAACCTACGACATGTATGCGATGACGGCGGCGCATCCGACGCTGCCGCTGCCGTCCTATGTGAAAGTTACCAACGTGGCGACAGGCAAGTCGGTGGTGGTGCGCGTCAACGACCGCGGGCCGTTCCTGCACGGGCGGATCATCGACCTCTCGTACGCGGCCGCCCACCGGATCGGCACGGCAGCGAAGGGCAGCGGCGAGGTGGAGGTCGAGGCGATCATCCCGGGCAACAGTCCGGCGATGCTGGCCGCGGCCCCGTTGCCCTCTGTGGCTGCATCACCGTCGCCGACAGTGTCGGGCAGCGGCGTCACCACGACGCCATTGCGGACGACGGAGGTGCCCGCGCCGATCAGCCGCGAGGCGTCGGGTGGCTTCAGCGTGCAGTTGGGCGCATTCCAGAACTACGCGAATGCACAGACGTTCCTGGCGCACATCCAGGGGCAGCTCGCGTCGGCGCAGGTGGAGCCGAAGGTGCGCGAGACGGCGGGGCTCTATCGCATCTATGTGGGTCCGTACCCGGATCGCGACGAGGCACGGCGCGTGGCGGACCGCATCACCGGGGCCTTCGGCGTCGCGACAGCAGTGGCGCCGCATTGAACTCTTTACGCGTGCCTGCGGTCAACCCGATTGCCTTTGTGCGTTCGTTATAATCGGCGCGCGTGTTTCAGGCGCACGATGTTGCTGTTCCTCCACTCATAACAAGTCCCGCATGCTTCGATCGCTCCGCCCCTTTCTGCTGCTGATTGCCCTGGTGCTGGTCCCATGGGCGTCGGCCCGGGCGCAGCTCACCATCGAGATCGTCGGTGGCGCCGGCACGGCCATCCCCATCGCGGTGGTCCCGATGGAGGGCGAATCGGTGTTTCCGCTGGGCATCTCGGGCGTGGTGGCCGCCGATCTCGCGCGGTCGGGCGTGTTCAAGATGATCGATCCGGCGGGCGTCAGCCCGGCCCCGTTCCGCGCGGAGGAGGTCCGGGCGGACGCCTGGCGTGCACGCGGGGCGGATGCCGTGGTGGTCGGGTCGATGCGCACGCTGGCCGATGGCCGCGTGGATGTGCGCTTCGCGCTGGTCGACGTGGTCAAGAACACGCCGCTGGTGGGCATGACGTATGTGGTGACGCCGGCGCAGTTCCGCGCCACGGCGCACAAGATCGCGGATGTCATCTACGAAAAGCTCACCGGGGACCCCGGTGTGTTCTCCACGCGCATCGCCTACATCACCAAGGCCGGGCCGCGCTTCCAGTTGCTGGTGGCCGATGCCGACGGCAGCGATCCGCAGACGATCGTCACATCGAACGAACCATTGTTGTCGCCGCGCTGGTCTCCGGATGGCTCGCGCATCGCGTACGTCTCCTTCGAAAGCAAGAAGCCGGTGGTCTACGTGCAGAACCTCGGCACCGGCGGGCGCACGGCGGTGGCCAACTTCCGCGGCAGCAACAGCTCGCCGGCATGGTCCCCGGATGGCCGCCGGTTGGCGGTCACGCTGTCCCGCGATGGCGGCTCGCAGATCTTCGTGATGAACGCGGATGGCAGCGATGCCAAGCGCGTGATGAGTTCGGGCTCCATCGACACGGAGGCCCACTTCACGCCGGAGGGCGGTGCGCTGCTGTTCACGTCCGATCGCGGTGGCAGTCCGCAGATCTACCGGTTGAATCTCGGCAACAATGCGGTGGAGCGGCTCACGTTCGACGGCAGCTACAACGTGTCGCCGCGACCGTTTCCGGATGGCAAGGGCTTTGCGTTCGTGCGGCGCGATGGCGGCCGTTACCAGATTGCCACGCAGGATTACGCCACCAAGCAGGTGCAGGTTCTCACTGCCGGCCCGGGTGACGAAAGCCCCAGCATTGCGCCCAATGGCAAGCTGATCCTCTACGCAAACGAGGTGGGGGGGCGTGGTATATTGGCCGCGGTATCGAGCGACGGTCGCGTCAAGCAACGGCTGGTCGCGCCGGCTGCCGATGTGCGCGAACCCGCGTGGGGTCCTTTCGCCCGACCATGATCCCCTTCATGACGCCGGTTCCCTCTCTCCCTTTTCCGTTCGTGCCCGCCCGCAAGGCGGTGTCGCGCATTCGAGGCGTTATTCTCCCGGCGTACGCGCTTCGCGCGTCGACGTCCCAATCCAGGCAGGAGGCTCCATGAAAAAAATCGCCATTGCGGCAATGTTCGCCATCGTTCTCGCCGGCTGCAGCACCAACCCCACGACCGCACCGGTGGAAGACAAGTCGGCTGCGACTGACCCTGCAGCAACCGCAGCAACGACAGGTACCAGCACGCGGCCGGCCACGACCGGCGGCGTTAGCGGTGCCAACACGGGTGCCGCCACCGGTGCCGCGGCGCTGAAGGACCCGAACAACATCCTGTCGAAGCGCAACATCTACTTCGAGTTCGACAGCTTCGTCGTGTCCGACCAGTTCAAGCCATTGGTCGAAGCCCATGCCCGCTATCTGGTCGCCAACCGCGCCGCCAAGGTCACGCTGCACGGCCACGGTGACGAACGCGGCGCGCGTGAATACAACATCGCGCTGGGCCAGCGTCGTGCCGATGCGGTCAAGCGGATGATGACGCTGCTGGGCGCGCAGGAAATCCAGATCGAGACGGTCAGCTTCGGCGAGGAAAAGCCGCGCAACATGGGGCACGACGAAGGCGCGTGGGCGGAGAATCGCCGCGTCGACATCGTCTACGCCGGCGAGTGATCCGCAAGGGTCCCGGCATGCGCGCGCGCTCGTGGTGGATGGCATTTGCATTCGCGTTGGCAGCGCATGGCGCGCACGCCGGCCTCTTCGACGATGAAGAGGCCCGCAAGCGCATCACGCAGACCAACGAGCGTCTCGATGCATTGCAAAAGGACCTCGATGCGCGCTTGATTGCGCTCGACCAGCAGATCAAGGGGCTGGGCCTGGTCGATCTCTTCAACCAGGTCGAGGCCATCAAGGCGGACATCGCGCGCATCCGCGGCCAGGTTGAAGTCCTCACGCACGAACTGACGGAATCGCAGAAGCGCCAGCGCGATCTCTACGTCGATCTCGATTCGCGGATGCGCAAGCTCGAAGCCGGTCCGGGGACCAGTGTTCCGGCGCCGGTGACCGAGGGCCCCGCACCGGTGGGCGGCCTGCCCGCGAATGCCGGTGTGATGCCACCGGTGCCCTCCGGCACGGGGGGTACGCCCATTGCCGCGGCCACCCCGCCGGCCCCGGCCGTCGCGGGCAATCCCGCCCTGGCCGTGTCGGTGGCGCCGGCGCCAGCCAGCGAGCAGCGCCTCTACGATGGCGCGCTCGACCAGTTCAAGCGCGGCGACTATCCGGGCGCGATCACCAACTTCAGCAGTTTCGTGAAGACCTATCCGCGCAGCCCGCTGGCCGCATCGGCGCAGTACTGGGTGGGCAATGCGCAGTTCGCGCGCAAGGATTACCGCGGGGCCATCGCGTCGCAGCGCACGTTGCTGCAAACGTGGCCCGACAGCACCAAGGTGCCCGATGCCTTGCTCAACATCGCGTCGGCGCAATCGGAATTGAGCGACAGCGCCTCCGCGCGCCGGACGCTCGAGGAACTGATCACCAAGTTTCCGCAGTCCGAGTCCGCGGGCAAGGCCCGGCAGCGGCTGGGCATCCGCTAGGCGATGCCCGGTGCGCGGCTGAAGCCGTTCGCCGAACGCATCGTCGCGTGGCAACGCGCGCACGGGCGCCACGACCTGCCGTGGCAGAACACGCGCGACCCGTACCGGATCTGGCTCTCCGAGATCATGCTGCAGCAGACGCAGGTCACGGCGGTGATCCCGTACTACGCACGCTTCCTCGCTGCGTTCCCCGATGTCGCTGCACTGGCGCGCGCGCCGCTCGAGCGCGTGCTGGAACACTGGAGCGGCTTGGGCTACTACCGGCGCGCGCATTACCTGCACGCTGCGGCGGTCAAGGTGCTTCACGATCACGCGGGAACATTTCCGCGCGACGCTGCAACGCTTGAAACGCTGCCCGGCATCGGCCGCTCGACGGCCGCCGCCATCGCGGTGTTTGCTTCAGGTGAACGGGCCGCCATCCTCGATGGGAATGTAAAGCGTGTGCTGGCGCGACATGCGGGTGTGGACGGCTGGCCCGGCACGCCGAA
Organism: Betaproteobacteria bacterium; assembly: GCA_031398535.1. GTDB lineage: Bacteria > Pseudomonadota > Gammaproteobacteria > Burkholderiales > Casimicrobiaceae > VBCG01. The sequence goes on from JANNNM010000878.1 coordinate 7,029, forward strand.
GGTTGAAGCGTTGCTGTGGACCGTGGCCGAACAGCGCTTGCCGTCAGCCGATGTCGAGAACTACACGCAGGGCCTGATGGATCTGGGCGCCACGGTTTGCACACGGTCGTCACCGCGGTGTGCCGAATGCCCGGTCGCGGACGATTGCGTCGCGTTGCGGGAGGATCGCATCGCCGTATTGCCCGCGGCGCGGCCGCGCAAGGTGCTGCCCCAACGCGAAGTGCGTCTGATTCTGCTGGAACACGACGGCCGCTATCTGTTCGAGAAGCGTGCGCCGCTGGGCATCTGGGGCGGCCTGTGGAGCCTGCCCGAATGCGCGCTGTCCGATGACCTGGAAGCGCAGGTCCATGCACGATTCGGCGCGACGGTCGGCGGCAGCGAAGCACTGCCAGCCATGGCGCATGGCTTCACGCATTTCGGATTGACGATGCATCCGCAACGGATGCAGGTGCAGCGCTGGCCGTCCGGCGTCGCCGCCGAAGGGTGGCAATGGCTCGATCCCGCCGCGGCGCTCGATGCCGCGCTGCCCGCGCCGATCAAGACGCTGATGCGCAGTTTGATCTAGGGCGCCGCCGGCCGCGGATACCACTCGCGCAAATCGGCCGGCAATCGCGACTCCGCATCGGGGACGTATCGCCTGAACTCGCGCATCTGCGCGGTCGCCTCTGCGATGCGCCCGCTGTTGCGCAGCGCGCGGATTTCGGCGATCCATGCGTCCGGGTCGCGCGCGCGCTGCTGCATTTCCGCGGGACGGGCGCCACTGGGTGCAGGGATGGGGGACGCCGCCGCCGGCGCGTTGGATGCCGTCGCTTCGTCGCGCGCCATGCTGTTCTCGCGCGTGCGCCCATCCAGCTTGCCCAGCGCCGACGGCGGCGCGGCCGCAGCTTGCGCACGTTGCGCGACTGCCGGTGGCGCGGGGGGTGGCGGCATCGGCGCGCCCCCTGCGGCACCGCCGTCCACGCCGGCTTGGCGCGAAACCTCCGCCGAGTCCTTGCGTTCGTCCTGACGCGCGGCAGCATCGGCTTCCTGCTTCTTCGCGCGCGCATCCGCGGGAAACGGCTGGGGTTCGGCCACGCGCGGCGCAGGCACGGATTCGGCGAGCATCGTCTGCTTTTGCGGTGCGAGCGCGGGTGCGGATGGTGCAGGTGCAGGCATCGGCGGAGGCGCGGGTGCCGGTGCGGGCGCGGGCGCGGCGTAAGCAGGTGCGCGGGCGAGTGCCGGTGCCGCATCCGCCATCGTCGCGGTACGCGGTACCACGGGCGTTGGCACAGCCGCGATTTTCGGCGCAGGCGCAGGCGCCTGTTCCACCGCTGGTGCAGCAGGCGTCGCGACCGAAGCAGGCGGTGCCGCAACGGGCGCAGGCGGTGTCACCGCCGGAGCGGCCGCGCTCGAAGCTGTCGGCGGCACAGCGGACGGCGCTTCCACCTTCCGCGCCGCGCGTTCAGAAAAATCGGCGCGCTCGCCGATCACGGCGTCGACGGGTGCTTGCGGCGCGACCTGCAGGATGCCGATCACGACCACGCCAATGGTCGCGGCCGCTGCCAGCGGCATCCACCAGCGCTGGGGGCGCGTAGCCTCGCGCGCCTGCGCCGCCGCGCTGCGCGGTGCGCTGCCCACGGCACGATGCGCGGCGGCCAGAATCGCCGCGTCCAGCGCCGGCGGCGGCAAGTCATCCGATTGCGACCGCCAGGCGGCCGCCAGCACGTCATCGTGCGGATCGGGATCGTGGACGTTCGTCATCATGGCTCCTCGCGCAGCGCATGGAGCGCGCTGCGCAGCTTGTTGGTGGCATAGCGCAGGCGGCTCTTGACCGTCTCCGTGCCCACGCCCGTCAGCGTCGCAATCTCGGCCAGCGACAAGCCGGATTCGTGCTGCAGCAGGAATGCATCGCGTTGATCGGGGGGCAGCGCGCGCAGCGCCGCGTCGAGTTGCCCGCGCAATTCGCGCGTCTGGGCGCGCGCGGCGGGTTCGGTGGCCGCCGGCGCGGGCATCGATTCCACGATCGCGCCAGTGTCGTCGTCTTCATTGTCGATCGACACGAAGCGCGCCTGCCCCGTCGTGCGCCAGTGATCGACCATCCGGTGATGCGCCAGCGTGTACAGCCAGGTCGTGAACTTCGCGGTCGGCGCGTAGCTTTCGCGCGCGCGGATCGCATTCATCCACACTTCCTGGAACAGCTCGTCGGCGATGCCGGCGTTGCCGCAATGGCGCAGCAGGTAGCGGTAGACCCCGCCCTTGTGCCGCGCGTACAGCGTGTCGAAAGCCGCGGCGCGGCCGGCGCCGTACGCCAGCATCAGGGCTTCGTCCGAGTCGGCGGGGAGCGGAACAGGCGCGTCATGCATCGCCTGCGCAGTATGCAAGCCCATGGTCATGCGTTCAATGCTGGCGTTCGATTCGTTTCGTCCGGAAACCGTTGCGGCCATGCGCCTTCGCGCATGGCCGCGTCAATGGCGGCGACCTGACAGGTGTCGCCAACGCCGTCTAGCGCAGCGGGTCGGGTGCAAAGCGGATCGCGGCGGGGAACGGGTCCGGCGTGCGCCGCGCCAGGTACGGACGGGGTTCCGGCAACACGCCCAGCGCAATCAAGTTCTCGCGGCGGTCGTACTGCACGGTGACCACTTCCGCAGGCGTGCTGCTGGCGCGCTCGAACTGCACGACGCTGACGCGCGATTCCTCGTTGCGGCCATGGCCCGTGCCGAGTTTCCCCAGCGACTTCATCGCGCTGTCCTTGCGGCCTTGCGCCACCATTTCATCCGCGGCGGCGCGTTCGCGCTTCGGCTCGGCCGACTCCAGCACGGGCGGCGCGGCCGGCATCGAAGGCGCAGGCGCGGCGGCCGCGGCCGGTGCTTCCGCGCGGTTGTCGCGCGCGCCGGCGCCGGATTGGGCGTCGCTTTCCGCGGCGGCCTGCTTGCGGCTGAAGTAATCGTCGCGCCACGACACGCGCGGTGCCGCTTTCTCCGGGAACACGGCCACGCCGATCACGCCGACGTTCCGCGGCCGGCCCGTGCGCGCGGCGTACGAGTCGCCAAGGTCGGTGAAGTAGAACGCCGCGGTGCGTTCCATGCTCTTGCGCCAGCCGGCGATCTCCACCGATCCCCACGGTTCCAGCACATAGCCCGATTGCACGGGCGAGGCGGTGTCGCCGGAGATGACGTTGACGCCGTCCACACTGGTCACGACCAGCACGCGGCCACCGGTGCAGTTGCGGATGCGCACCGCGTACTCGTGCCCCGGCGCGCCGACGATGTAGTTGCGGCCGTCCTTGGTATGGACCGGCAGCGCCGAACGGTCGAAGCGATCGTAGACGTCTACCTGCACCAGCGCGCTTTTCACATAAGGCGCGGGGGGCGGCGAGTACGCCGAAGCCGCAGCCGGCAGCAAGGCGGTGGCGGCGCCGAACAATGCGGCCCATCCGGCCGCGCGCAGCGTGGAAGTGAAGTTGCCCATCGTGGTGTCCTCCGAGAAACGCGGCCCCGGCGGGGCCTGTTGTGGAGGCTGTAAACGGGCGGGGTGGCGAAACGGGGTTAGGTCGCGCGCGACCGGCCGTGCACGCCGGGCAGGATCGGGGGAAGCCCCATGCGATAATTTTCGACGATGGATGCCGCCGCCACCGCCAAACTGCCCGCGCTTGTTGCCGGCGCCGCCTTTGTATTGGCGTTCATATTTGGGGCCGTCGCCAACCGGGTGAATTTCTGCACGATGGGCGCCGTCACCGATATCGTCAATTTCAGCGACTGGCGCCGGATGCGTATGTGGGTGCTTGCTATCGCGGTAGCCATTGCCGGTAGCGCAGTCCTGGTTGCGATGGGCATCATCGACATGTCCAAGACCATCTATACCGCGCCCAAGGTGGCCTGGGTCTCCGGCATCGTCGGCGGCCTGCTGTTCGGCTTCGGGATGACGTTGGCTTCCGGCTGCGGCAGCAAGACGCTGATCCGCGCGGGGGCCGGGAACCTCAAATCCTGGGTGGTGCTGGCGGTGCTCGGCATCGCGGCCTATATGACCTTGCGGGGCCTCTTCGCCGTCTGGCGGACGACGGCGCTCGACCCCTGGCGGATCGACTTCGGCGGCATGGGGGCCGCGACGTCCGACCTGCCCGCGCTGCTTGGCGCGCTGGGACTGGCGGCGGCGGCCAAGGTCTGGGTACCCGTCGTGATCGTCATCGCGCTGCTGGTCTATGTCTTCAAGGACCGCGAATTCCGCACCACGCCCGAGCTGATCATCGGCGGTGTCGTGGTCGGCCTGGTGATCGTCGGCGGGTGGACCATCACCGGTGGCCTGGGTTATGTGGCCGAGGACCCCGCCACGCTGGAGGAGAAATTCTTCGGCACCAACTCCAACCGGCTGGAGAGCTACAGCTTCACTGCGCCCGTGGCCTATACGCTGGAGCTGCTGATGTTGTGGAGCGACCAGTCGCGCATCGTCACCTTCGGCATCGCCGGCGTGCTGGGCATGCTGTGCGGGTCCTTTGCGTATGCGGTGGTGTCCAAGACCTTCCGCTGGGAAGGCTTCGGGTCGGTCGAGGATGTGGGCAACCACATGGCCGGCGCGGTCATGATGGGCTTCGGCGGCGTCACCGCGCTGGGCTGCACGATTGGCCAGGGTCTGACCGGCATGTCCACGCTCGCGGTGGGCTCGATCCTCACCTTTGCCTCCATCATCGCCGGGTGCGTGGCGGCCGTCCGCTACCAGGTCTGGCGTCTTGACCGGATGGCGTAGGCGCCGACGCGGGCTCGCGCGTTAATCCCCCATGATCGTTTTCGACCTCCACTGCGGGCACGGACATTCGTTCGAGGGCTGGTTTGCCTCGGGTGACGAATTCCTGCGCCAGCAAGGGGCGTCGATGGTCCGGTGCCCGGTCTGCGACGATGCGGCGGTGGAGCGTCTGCCCTCCGCCAAGGTGCGCGTGCGCAAGCACGGCGGCGAACCTGCATCCCGCGCGCCGCAGCCGCCGGCGCCACCGATGCAGGACGCCGTCGCCGGCTTTCCGCCCGACCTCGTGGCCAAGCTGCGCGAGGTCGTGCGCAACACGGAAGACGTCGGCGAGCGCTTTGCCGAGGAAGCCCGCAAGATCCACTACGAGGAAACGCCCGCCCGCCCCATCCGCGGCCGGGCCTCCCCCGACGATGCGCAGGCATTGACCGAGGAAGGCATCGAATTCGCGTCGTTGCCGGCGTTCCTGACCCGCGAATCGCATTGAAGTGCGGCGCCTGCGGGCGCACTGGTTCGATTGGCGACCCCCTTAACCCGACCGGCCCGCATGGGCTATAATTGCGGGTCTTTCCGGGGGGTCGTTAGCTCAGTTGGTAGAGCAGCGGACTTTTAATCCGTTGGTCACTGGTTCAAGTCCAGTACGGCCTACCATTCGCAAGGGTGGGCCGGTGCAGAAGGTGTGCACAGGTCGCCAATCCCCGGAATTCGTCAAGCAGGAATGGGTCGTTAGCTCAGTTGGTAGAGCAGCGGACTCTTAATCCGTAGGTCGAAGGTTCAAATCCTTCACGGCCCACCATTCCCTGAATGCATTGGCGCGGACGCACGCCCTGTGTCGCCCAACCCTAGCCATCGCCATCGATGACCACCGCCCGCCACATTCTCACGCTGTCGTGCCAGGACCAGCCGGGCATCGTCGGTGCCGTCGGCACGTTCCTGGCCGAGCATCGCTGCAACATCCTCGAGTCCGCGCAGTTCGGCGACGTCGACGAGAACCGCTTCATGATGCGCGTGAGCTTCGAGCGCCTGTCCGGCGCGCCGGAGGGTTTCGCGCTGTCGGCCGCCTTCGACGCCATTGCGCAACGCTTCGCGATGACATGGCAGATGCACGATGCGGCGCATCGCCCGCGCGTGCTGCTGCTGGTCTCGAAGTTCGACCATTGCCTCAACGACCTGCTGTATCGCTACAAGGTGGGCGCGCTGGCAATGGACCCGGTGGCCATCGTGTCCAATCACCGTGATGCGGTTCAGCTGGCCGCCGCCTACAACGTGCCGTTCCATCACCTGCCGGTCACGCCTGCGACCAAGTCAGCGCAGGAGGCGAAGCTGCTGGCGCTGATCGAGGAGACGGGCACTGAACTGGTCGTGCTGGCGCGTTACATGCAGGTGCTCTCGGACACGCTGTGCCAGCACCTCACGGGTCGCGCAATCAACATCCACCATTCGTTCCTGCCGAGCTTCAAGGGCGCGCAGCCCTACCGGCAGGCACATGCACGCGGCGTGAAGCTGATCGGCGCCACCGCGCATTACGTCACGGCGGCGCTGGACGAAGGCCCGATCATCGAGCAGGAAGTGGCACGGGTCACGCATGCGATGAGCCCGGAGGATCTCGCCTCCGTCGGCCGCGACGTCGAATGCCAGGCACTGGCGCGCGCGGTGCGCTTCCACGTCGAGCACCGCGTGTTCCTCAACGGGGCGAAGACGGTGGTGTTCCGATCGTAGGGCCGTAGACATTCCACGCCAGTCCCGCCAGCACCAGCGCCGCGCCGCCGAACTGCAGCGGTGACAGGCCCTCGCCCAGGAACACGGCGCCGCTCACCAGTCCGGACACGGGAATCAGCAGCGCGAAGGGCGTGATCACGGCGGTCGGATAGCGATGCAGCAGCACGTTCCACATCGCCAGGCCGAAGAGCGTCGCGAAGTAGCTCATGAACAGCACGCAGGCCCATGTCTGCCAGCGCATGTCGGCAATCGCGGTCAGCACGCGCGGGCCGCCTTCGAACAGCCACGACGCCAGGAACAGCGGCAAGGGCGCCGCCAGGCTCCCCCACACGACGAGGCCCAGCATGTCCACGTCGCGGCGTCCGGCGGCGTGCTTGGCAATCACGTTGCCGATGGCCCACGAGACCGCCGCCGCCAGCACCAGGAAGAATCCGGTCAGCGTGGTGGTGGCACCTGCAGAAAATTTGTAGCCGGCCAGCACGACGATCCCCGCGCCGGCAATCGCCGCGCCGATGAGGCTCGAGCGCTGCAGGCGGTCGTGCAGCCACCACGCGGCAAGCCCCATCGTGAAGAACACCTGCGTCTGGATCACCAGCGACGACAATCCGGCGGGCATGCCGAGCTGCATGCCGAGGAACAGCAGGCCGAACTGGAACACGCCGATGGAAAAGCCGTAGGCGATCAGCGCCATGGCGCTGACCTGCGGCCGCTTGATGAAGAAGATGGCCGGCACGGCCGCGAACAGGAACCGCAGGGCGGCCAGCGCGAAAGGCGGGATGTCGTCCAACGC